>JAGVEU010000475.1 GCA_020057985.1 Calditrichota bacterium
GGACAGGGTCCAGAATGACAATCACAAAAGAACGGGGTGGCTGTATAGCCACCCCGTTTGCGTAAAGAAGGTGTCAGATTGCTTATGGACTCGACGCGGTAACCTGATAGAAGTACTTTGGCGCCGGTATCGGATACCCTGCAACAATGGGATCAACATACGTGGTATCTGTGGTCGTGCCGATCAACGTGGCCGGTGAGATCGTGACGGCAGTCGTTGTATCGCGATAGACATAATAGGTCAAAGCCGCCCATACCGGTCGCCACCAGAGTTTCACATGGGTCGCTTGCCAATTGAAAGTCTGCGGCCAGACCACAAGATCGTGCGGCGGAGTAACAAGGATATAGTCTTCCACTTCGCCAAGGAAGTCGTAGTCAAAGGTCCCGCAGATCATTTGCGGACACGCTTGCTGATCTATCTTGCCAAAGCCATATCGGCCGACAGGTTGCGACGTGAGCCGCCAGCGATACAGATCAGCGATCTCCTCCACATCCGCAGTCCCGGGCTTGAGGAAGCTGAAATCATAACTTCCCGGCCAGACCTGCACGTCCCGCACAATCCACTCCGAAGCGAATCCGACAGGACACTCGAAGTCGTCACAGAAGTCTCCGTCGAAGTTGCCGTCACACCAGCCATTCAACCACAGACACCCGCAGCATTCTTCGACATAGTACCCATAATTCTGGCCTCCGGTAACGGTCACTGTCACACGCTGAGTTGCGCAAATCGCTCCGTTAGGATTGTGATAAACCACACCGTCATCGCAAGTATCGCGGTTCAGAGTAAGCGGGACGAACTCTCCGGTGATGCACGGTCCCAGCCAGGCGATTCCGCTGAGTTCATGACCCGGATTCCCCGGTAAAGTCGGATAATTGCAGCTGGGTAGATCACCCAAGTCGCTAAATTCCGTATGCTGAATGTGGCAGCAACAAGTCACTTCAATCCAGTAGTCACCGGCATCCAGCGGGTTAAAGCCCTCTATCAAGAGATAATAGACACCGGGCTGAAGCAGAATACAGTCAATGTAAGACAACATGCTATTGCCAGAGGGACAACCATCGTCATTTTCCGCAAAATGCACGGGGGAACAGCAGCGCGGATCAAGGTAAAGATAGCTATTCCAATTGAGACTTGATTGGCACATGTCAAACCTGAATTCACAGGCTTGCTGAACATGCAGTTCCCAAATTTGATCCTGACTGGGACGGGTATTGCAATCATTTCCGGCTCCGATGGTTGAACCGGACAAGTACATCGGGCCATAGCAGCAATCCAGAACGACGGAGAAATCCGCGACGCATGGCTCACACGCGGGCGGATTGTCACAGGGCAGATCGTCATGCCAATATCCGATCTTGAACTTGCCGACTTCATACCAGAATGCGCCGTGTACAAGGATATAATACTCTTCTCCGGGTCGTGTGCACCATGAAACGAGCGACGTCATTCCGCAAATAGGAATATTGAAATTGTCATTGGCAGAGATGCAAACGAGAGTGTCGCAACTATGACAAAAGACTGATAGCTTCGTGTCAAAGTCTGTATACTGATCGCAGGTTGTTACGGTCATGGTATTGCCGTTGCCAATAATCTTATACCAGACGCCGGGAGCAACTTGCGCTTCACCGGCACACACCGGCGTATTGTCCAGAGTGGCGCCGATGGTCCAGCCCGCTACCCACTGCCCGCCATTTGATGGATTCGGCAACAGAATGGCAACGTTGCACGAATCATTCGGCGGCGGGATTCCGGGACAGTGCGCCGACGGACACTCTTCATTCGGTGTGATATTCAAGATGTAGTGTCCCTTCGCATTCGGGCCGTTGCCGTCCACGATAATGTAGTAGGTTTGGTTGCCCATGAGCACGACTCGTTCACAGCAACTTTGCAGACCGTCTATGGGACACGGATAGTCATTATTGCAGCAGATCTCCTGACCGCCATAAGTCGGACAATCCAACCACACGTGAATGACCGTATCAAAGTAAGAACCGCACAGTGAAACGTTCACAACTTCCGTATGGGACGGAGTGTACTTATAAACACGGTCATTTCCACCGGGCTCGGCGCAGGAAGGCTGATAATTGTCTGCATACCACCACGTGGTGCCTTCATCACAGAACGGAATCGAAGGGATACGAATCGCATCTTCACAACTATCGCCGGTGGCCACGCAGTTCGGCGGATTGGAGCACGGAATTCCGTCGTCCCACCAGCCGAGTCTGAAGTTACCGACTTCGTACCACTGCGCACCATGAACGAGCACATAATACTCCTCGCCGGCTCGCGAACACCAGTCCACTTTCGAGGTCATGCCGCATACAGGAATGTTGAAATTGTCATTGGCAGAGACACAAATCAGATCCTCGCAACTGCCGCAGAACACAGTGATCTTGGTATCGTAATCCGTGTAGGGATCGCAGGTTGTAACGGTCATCGTGTTGCCCGTGCCGATGATCTTATACCACACTCCGGGTGCAACCTGAGACTCACCTGCGCAGACCGAAGTGTTATCCAAGGTTGCGCCAATCGTCCAACCTGACACCCATTGCGGGGTTGCGCCGGGTGGAAGCAACAGAGCATTTTGACACAGATCATTCGGCGGCGGAATGCCCGGACAATGTGCGGAAGGACAAGTAGAGCCTTGCGTGATGTTCAGGATATAATGTCCCGCGGCATTCGCTCCATTGCCGTCCACGATGATATAGTAGGTTGTATAGGCCTGCAAGATCACATTCGGACAACAGCTTTGCAGGCCGTTGATATCGCATTGGAAATCATTGTTGCAGCAAATCAACTGGCCGCCCGCATCGGGACAGTCCATCCAGATATGGAGGATCGTATCAAAGTACGAGCCGCACAGCGAAATCGTGACCTGCTCCGAGTAGGTCAACCGTATCTTGTAGACACGATCCCGTCCGCCCGCAATGAAGCCACACGGTGGCATGTAGTTGTCCGCAGACCACCAGGTCGTACCTTCAGTGCAATAGGGAATCGCGGGAATGTTGATCGCATCCGCGCAACTGTCGCCCGTGGACGTGCACACCGGAGGATCTGTGCAGGTCGTGGCATCCTCCCACCAGTCAAGTTGGAAGTTTCCCACGATACCTGCCAGACCGTGAACGAGGATGTAATAGTCACGGCCCGGTTCCGTACACCAGATCACTTCGGACATTGGCGGACACGGAAGCAAGTCATCATTGCCGGTGACACAGGTTAGACCGTCGCAGTCCCCGCAGTAAACCGAGAGCCTTGTATCATAGCCGATGCATTCCGTATATTCGTTGCAGGTCGTCATCCAGACGCGATGGCCATCTCCCGTGAGCTTGTACCAAACGCCGGAGCCCGCATCTGCGACGACACAGAAGGGAGCATTGTCCTGCGATGCGCCGATGGTGCTGCCGCGTATGGACTGAGGAACGACGCCGGCTTGTGTCAGCATAATCGCGTCATTGCAGTGATCGTTGGGCGGCGGAGAGGGGATCAGACAAGGCGGAGCGGACGAACAGGTCATATTATCCGACATCACATCCATCTCAAAATTGCCGCTTGCATTGCCATTGCCGTGAACGAGAATGTAGTATTGTTCACCGGCGACCGAACACCAACTCACCTGTGACAGTCCACCGGGGAACATGCAACCAGCCCAGTCATTGTTGCCGTCCACGCAACTCAGGTTCGTACACGTATTGCAGTAAACGGAGAGCTTCGTATCCCACCAGACCCCGCCGGACGTGTTGGCACTGCACGTGCTGATCGTGTACGTTGTGCCATTGCCGACAATCGCATACCACACACCCGGCGCCGTATTGGCCGTGACGCAGCATGGAGCGTTGTCCCAAGTCGCGCCGATAGTTGTTCCCAGCACCGAATAGGGACTAACGGGTGTCGTCAATTGAATTGCATTCACACAGAGATCATTCGATGGCGTCAGTGTGCAAACAGGAGGAGTGGTGCAGGGCAGGCCGTCAGTCCAGTAACCAAGCCGGAATTTTCCGACCTCCCAACTCTGTGCGCCGTGTACCAGAATCATATATTCACGGTCTGCCTCGGTGCACCAACTCACTAACGAGGTGTATCCGCAGACGGGGATATTGAAATTGTCGTTGGCCGTCACGCAGATAAGGTCATCGCACGTATTGCAGAACACAGACAGCTTGGTGTCGTAGTCCGTTTGCATGTCGCAGGTCGTAACCGTAATGGTTTCGCCGTTGCCAGTGACTTTGTACCACACGCCGGGAGCAACCTGCGATTCACCGGCGCATACGGGCGTAATTTCCAATGTGGCGCCAATCGAGTAGCCGTTTATCCATTGTGCCGCAGGATTCGGATTGGGCAGATTGATGCGGTTGGCGCAGAGATCATTGGGGGGGGGCGTTCCGGTGCAATGAACGTCATAGCAGGTTGACGTGTTCTGCACGACATTCAGGATGTAATGCCCGGCAGCAGCGAAGCCTGCTCCATCCACAATGATGTAGTAATACTGCCCGATCGGCAGTACCGGAAGTGAGACGCTCTGACAACAGCTTGCGGTGCCGTTGGGAGCGCAGGATGTGTTGTCATTGCAGCACACGATGCTGCCGCCTTGATTCGGACAGCCCCGCCAGACATGCAGAATCGTGTTGAAGTACGAACCGCACAGGGAGATGGTGACCGTTTGAGCCAGCAGATTATGATAGCGGTAAACAACATCGCGCCCTCCCGACGGTCCGCAGGGGGGCGTATAATTGTCGGCGTACCAATACGTTGTTCCTTCATCGCAGTACGGCAGACTGAGGATCACGGTAGCATTGGCGCAACTGTCGCCGCCCTGATCCAGCGAGCCGCGATATTCAGGATTGAGAAAATCGGGGATTTGGGAATCCTCTCCGGCGAACACATTCAGAGCAAATGCTGCCGGCATTAAACAAACAAATAAAATCCACTTCATCTTGCCAACCTCCTGAGTTTTAATTCACAAAGACGAACAATGAGTATAAAAGGAAAATCGAGAAATTCGATACGAGGTGCACCATCAGTTCAAGATGGCGGAAGGGAAATCGGGCTGGGGCGCGGGAAAATGCTTGGGATGTAGGTCATACCCCGACGCGAGACCTCGGGAAGCTTGACCGATGACTGTATAGTATAACGCTCCTGTGCGCCATTGTCAAGATCAAAGGGACAGGCGGCAAAGATTTTAGTGTAACAACTTCACAAGCAAGTGCCCGTCTTTCGGTAGTTTACAGAAAGTCATTTTATACACCGCTGTCCACAAAGGGGGAAGAGAGGCATGGTGTTTCTGACGGGGTGAAACAATAGGGGTCGCACAAGAGCGACCCCTTCTCGTGGTGGCA
>JAGVEU010000121.1 GCA_020057985.1 Calditrichota bacterium
ACGCAGGTCGGCCCCTACAGGACGTGAGCTGCGGTCAGCACGAGGATTCTGTTTTCTCTCAAGCAATTGCCTGAAAAGTCCGATAATACGAGAGCAATGGTTACATTCGTTCGCATGACGCTATGAGTGATTCGATTCTGTTTGCCTCGAGACATCGAATTCTTCGTACCCTTGGTGAAGGGGGTATGGGTGTTGTATATTTGGCTGAGGATACGCATAAAGACAACGAAGTCATTGCTCTAAAGGTACTGAAGCTGGCGGATAATAGTGACTCACTTGAACAATTCAGGTCTGAATTTCGCAACATTCGCGGAGTGGCTCATCCGAATATTCCGCAAGTCTTTGACTTCGGCACCCTTCCGGCTCCTGACAATTCGTCCTATTTTACAACAGAGTACATTGATGGACAATCGCTTGACAGCCTTCGGCCGCAATGGAGTGCAACTCAACTTCATGAGATCATTGCCGGTCTTTGTCGCGCGCTTGCTTTTCTCCATAGCCATAAACTCCTGCATTGTGATCTCAAGCCTGAGAATGTCATTGGTCAAGTCAATGATGTGGGTCGCATCACCCTCCTGAAGCTTGTGGACTTTGGCTTGGCAAGCCAAGCCGGGCATGTTTCGCCTGATGCAAGTGGAACTCTTGAGTACATGGCGCCCGAGATCATCGCGGGAAATCCTCCATCCGTGGCAACCGATCTGTATGCGCTCGGCATGTTGATCTACCGGCTGGCTACGGGACGACTGCCTTTCGACGGCGCTGATCCACTTGCCGTAGCGCGGCAACGAACAATCACAGAAGCTCCTCCTCTGTTCCACTTCAATCCGCATCTGCCGGTCGGTTTATCTGATGTGATTAGCACGCTCATCAAAATCAAGCCGGAAGAGCGCCCGCTTTCCGCCAGACATGTTATTGCCCTGCTCAATGAGCATGAAGGCACGGAGTTCGCTTACGAAACCGCAGAGACCCGCGATGCCTACATCCGTTCGGCGGCGACGGTGACCCAGAAGGCGTTATTTGAACGACTGGTGCAGGGAAAGGAGTCGCTACTCCGTGGCAAAAAGCCGGCAAATCTTCTGGTGATCTCACCACGCGGGCTCGGAAAGACGAGATTGATTAGGGAATTCTCCTCCGAGTTGACTCTGGCGGGACACTCTCCGAAGCTCGTTACCAGTGATTTGGACCTCGACGGATTCGATGTCGAGACCACACAGATCATGCTGATCACGGATGCCAACAGACTTGACCGACACAAGCTCAGCGCTGCTCTTGAGAAGGCGGAGACGCTCGGTGCGTGGGTCATCCTCGGACTTTCCGAGCCGTGTGCCGAGCTCCGCGAGGTCACATGCGGGTACGAGACCGTTCAGCTTCATCTACTCGGGATCGAGGAAATCCGGGAGTTTGTGGAAGCGACTTTTCCCGGGAACAGTTTTCCTGCCGAATTTGCCCAGCTACTCGTCAGGGAGACGCTCGGTTTTCCTGCAGCGATTCAGGCGATATTCGATCATCTTGTGAAGCAGGAGTTGCTGCGGATTGGATTGTCAGGATGGGAATTGTTCCCCGGATCGTGGACCCTGCCGGTTCATCCGTTTGTCGCATCTCACGTGAACGCCCAATGCGCTTCGCTGCCTGCTACTTCAGCTCGGGCACTGCAAATGCTGTCCAGCAGTTCCGCGCCGTTGCCGCTGCAAGTCATTTGCAAAGCGCTCGCCGCAAGTGAGGAGGCCATTCGCGATTGTCTGGCTCCACTCACACAGTGCGGGTGGCTGCAAGAAGTACCGAGTGGCTTTTTGCCATGCTTCTCGGCGGTGTCGCAGTGTGTCCATGACGAGCTTCCATCGGACGCTCGTCGTGAAATCCACCGCTGTCTCAAGCAGGCATGGTTATCGGTACAAACTCTGGACGAGACGCAACGCGAAAGAGAAGTCCTGTTTCATGACGTGAAGTCGGAAGCGTTTCAGGTTCGAGCCTCAGACATCGCGGCAACCTTGCATCATGCGATCGAAGACGGCGATGGACAGTGGGTTCGCGGATTGCTTGAACCCGCTCTGCAAGGTCTACCCACCGCTGAGATCCGTGCCGTCATGCTTGATGTGCTGGCTGCTGTTGAGTTCATGGAAGGGAATATGGAGCGGGCTGCCGGATATCTGGCGCAATTAGTCCAGCATGGCGCAGTTGAAGCAAACGCTCAGACACTCGATCCACTTGTGCGGTATGCGATGATCGAAGAAAAGTTAGGTCATACCGAGCATGCTGAGGAGATTCTGGAGCGGTGCCGGGCGGCGCTGCCGCAGGATCATGATCCGCACTCGGGGAATATTTACGGCACGCTTGCATGGATCGCCTTCAAGCGGGGGGATCAGGATCGAGCACGGGAGCTTGCCGAACTCGGATTGACTCGGCTGCCTCACGGAGTGGTGGACGCCGGACAGGCGCTGCTGCTGAACACCGTGGGAGCGCTCAACTTTTATCGGGGAGACGCGGATGCCGCCACGTTAGCCTGGCAGCGGTGCATGGAGGTCTGCGAAGGGATACATGACCGCAAGGGCATCGCGAATATGTACAATAATCTCGGAGTTCTCGCTGCGCAGAGTGGTGACCGGCTGAGGGCGCGTAGCCTGTGGGAAAAATGCGCAGAGCTTGCTCGTGAGATAAACGACATCCATCGCCTTGCAGCGATCTATAATAACCTCGGAGTGGACTCCCTCGAAGCCGGCAATCTGCAGGAAGCAGAGGAGTATTATTTGAAATCACTGAGTCTGCTCCGCCGAATCAGAAGCCCGCGAGATCAGGTGGAAACCCTGAGCAATCTTGGCGAACTCGCGTACTACCGTGCAGATTTTGCCCGCGCCCAAGCTTACTTTCATAAAGCCATCGAGCTTGCCGAGTCTACTGGGGACAGTGAAGCTCAGATTGAGCCGCTTGTGTATCTTGGTAAATTGCTCATCACTCTTGAAGACCTGGAACGTGCCGACACGATGTTGAAGCGTGCCCAAGAGGTTGCCAGCCAAACGGGCAGTAGAAAAGGAGAGGGGCAGGCCTGGGAAGGGCTTGCCATGTTGTATTCCCGCAACTTCACTCTTGAGAATACGGACGTGGCGTTGCAGAAAGCCCACGAGCTGCTGGGAGATGATGCAGATCCTCTGGCACACCTGAATCTGCATTTGACCGAGACAGCCATTGAAGCCGAGCGTGGTCGGTTGGAGCAAGTCAACGCAGCTTTATCAGAAGCTCGCAAAGTTGCTGATACAAAGTGGGATCCATTCACCGCTGCTCGCACGTTGGTTTATGGCCTTCTTTTTGCACAAGAACAGGGTGATCCCAAAGCACGCGCCCGAGTAATCCGGCAACTCGCTGTTTATCCTGAGTTTCTGTGGAGGTTCCACTGGGCAGAAGGTCGTTTTCTGGCGCGGGGTGGAGCACTTCGCAAGTCCCTTGATGAATATGGGCGAGGTGTAACAGTGCTCAAAGCAATTACATCTCGTCTCTCTGAAGAGAGCAGAACGAAGTACCTGAATGCACCTCAGATCCGCCGCTTCAAGACCGAGGCGCTTGAGATTCGAAAATCCTTGGAGACCGCACGACCCGTCAGTGATTGAGATGGAAGTCGTGCCTAAACACAATCAACAGGACGAATGACAAACCGTGAGCGACGATTTCTTCGATGACCTGAGCGACATTGCGCGTGAGTCCGATTCTGAAACGGAATCGGAAAAGACGCAGACACTTGAGGCAGGTCTCTCCAAGCTGGCTTCTCTGATTGAGGATCTCAATTGCGACCTCTATCCGCCGCGCACGTTCGAGAAGGCCATGAGTGCGGCCATCGAGCTGACCGGAGCGGAGCGCGGCTTTCTCGTGCTTGTATCGGAGACCGGCGAGTGGAGTTTCCGCGTGGCCCGCAACATGGATACGGGCGACATTGAAAATGCTGAAGCCGCCGCCTCACATACGGTTATCCGCAAGGTCCTCGACGGGAGACAGCCGATTCTCATCAATGACGTTGTCGGCGCTTCAGATATTTCCAAGCAGCAATCCATCGCCAAAAT
>JAGVEU010000295.1 GCA_020057985.1 Calditrichota bacterium
GCGCACGAATAAACTCCAAATAGCGTGCCTGCTTCCCGCGATATTCCTGAATAGTTTCTTCCGAAGGATGCAGCAGCACTTTACCTGAGTTTCCATTTACAACGATCAGATCGCCGGCTTTCACTTTGGAAGAAAGGTCAGAAACTCCCACAACTGCCGGAATCTCCAGCGATCGCGCCAGAATGGCCGTGTGTGAAGTCAAGCCGCCAATGTCCGTAGCAATCCCTTGGATAAAGTGGCGATCAATATGAATAGCGTCCGTCGGAGAAAGGTCATGCGCCACAAGAATCACAGGTTCTGCAAGGCTCTCCGGCATGATATCGCCCTGACCATTCAAGAATCTGATCAGCCTGTTTCGCACGTCGCGAATATCTGCGGCACGCTCACGGAACAGCTCCCCAAGTTGCTTCTCCATTAACTCAATGTTGTGCCCAAGCACATCGTACGCAATGAAATCCACTGCAAATTGCTCGCGACTAACGCGCTCCTTCACCTCCTGCTGAAACATTATGTCGTCAAGAATCATCAGGTGCGCGTCGAAGATTTTCCCCACCGTAATTCCTGCCACGGCAAGAGCGCGTTGCCGACTCCTCTCAATGGCTTGACGAGTTTCACCAATCGCAGCTTCAAATCGGATTAATTCGCTTTCAACCTCCGACGGCGCAATTTTGCGCGGTATGATCTCCCGTTCCTCGGGCACGAGTGGATGCACCGGCCCAATGGAGATTCCCGGTGATGCCGGAATGCCTCGCAAGATCGTCTCGGATTGAAAAGCGGTTTCAGTCTTCATTGAATTTTCGCTCGATCAGAGTGATGAGTTCGGTGCACAGCGGCTCCTCATCCTCGCCAACGCACTCAAGTATCAACTTCGATCCATACTCAGCGGCAAGCATCATTACTCCCATGATACTCTTGGCATTGATCCGCATTCCGTTGCGCACGAGAAATACGTCCGCCTTGAATTTCGAGGCAGTCTTCACAAATTGCGCCGCCGGCCTTGCGTGCAATCCCATCCGGTTAAGTATGGTAATTTCCTTCTGTATCAAAGAGTTGATTTTTCTTTAACGGATCATTCGAGAAAAAGTGGCAATTCTATTGTGTCAAGTTGCCTGCTTGTAGAGATCACGTGGAAATGTGTTCCATGCCGAGAAGAAGTGGCAATCCCAGCGCGGCTACCAAAGCAAATAGGGCTGAGTATGTAATCGGAATTTGCCGCCACTCGCCTACAAGGACAATCACGAACGCAAGGAGGAATTGCACAACAGAAAGCCAGCTACCATGCGCGACTCGCGGAGCGATTTGTATGAGTAAGGTCGCAAACAATCCAATCGCCAGCAATGCTCCGACACCGCTAAAGATTCTGCGTATAACAGGAAGCGCAGGTAGGGAGCTGAGTGCGAGCACGTCACGTCCAAGTTCGTAGCCACGTTTCACTGCCCAAACTCGCAGCCAAAAAAGTGGAACATTATAAAGCAGCAGACAGATAAAGCAAACTCCAATCCACAACAGATCAGGGGAAAACAAGCGAATGAGCAGTATCCCCAACGCGAACACAATCGGCTTCCAGCCATCCCAGATTAAAGCGTCGCCGACCATGCCCAGCGGCCCGCTGAGGCTCTCCTTCCATTGCACAAATTCCTGTTCATCACGGTCTACATCGCCGAGTTCGATTCGCTTTAACATGGCTCCCAGGGCAAATGTGGAGAATACCGGATGCGCGTTCATATATCCGGCAGCAGCGCGCACTCTCTCTTTCCGTCGCTCACTGCTTCGCAACCACGGCCAAAGCGCGAATAAGAAGCCCGGCCCTTGCATGGTACGATAGTTAAGCGGAACCTGCAAGAGTAGCGACCGAAGCGCGAGCTTGCACGCGTTCCTCAGACTTAGCGTAGCCACAGATATGCTCCACTAAAAAAAGCAGCCCCGAGACCTAACCATTTCCACTGTGATTTCCATACGAACCGGTGAAACATCACGGCTACTCCGCAGCCAATAAGAATTGGCCAAACCCCGAAAAGCTGTTGACCGATTTCGTAGCTATCTGAAGCATTGATTCCAGCTGTGGCAAATACTCGGAAACACAATGATGTCAACCATATCCCTCCTAAAAAGCAAATCGCCGTGAACAGAAATCCTGCAGCCGCATGAATGCCCAGAGCCCCAGCATAGAGCCTCGTGAAGCGCCTACCGTTATCGCTCTCAGCCGCTGCAACAAGTTTGGGAACATGTGAATCCATGTCCCTGCGCACAAGCGGGCTGAGTTCTCGACCGAGATGTGCGGCAAGAATTCCTACAAGAGCGGCTATGGCAAGTTCAATCCACTCAGGCTCATTCAGATGTGGAGCACGAACGGCAAGCGCAGTTGCGATCAGTGCACCCACATTGCCTTCGGGAAACTTGGTTGCGCCAATGGGTAGACTGCCCAACCAGAGGAGTTGAAATACCGTTCCAAATAACAATCCGATGTTTGGATGTCCTGTAATCAAGCCCCACAGCGGACAAGCGATCAGCGGCTGACAAATCATGAGTTGAGCGACAGCGGTCGTATCCAGATAAACAACCATTCCTGCCAGTGCAACCCAAACCGTTTCCACTCCGCTAAAACTCCCGCGAAATCATAAGATCAGCCCACTCGGCAAGCAAATCACGATACGAAGTGGGAGGAAGTCCATCGAGATATTCTACTGCCTCGTTGATATAATTACGAGCGAGATTGGCTGTGTATTCAATTGCTCCTAAATCGCGAACAAGCTGAATCATTTGCTCGATTCGCACAGATTCTGCGTGCGCGTTTCCCAGAGTCCCGAGCATGAACTTGCGTTGCTCCTTGTCGGCTCTCGCATAGGCTTCACGCACTATCGCAGTGCGTTTTCCCTCGCGGATATCGCTACCTACGGGCTTACCCAACACCTCCTGATTCCCGACAATGCCGAGAATGTCATCCTGCAATTGAAACGCTGTACCACATGCACTACAGAACCGTGCGAGCTTCAGAGCGAACGGATGCTCAAGATCCGGTGTATTCAGTCCGATTGCTGCGCCTGTTGTCCCGCAGAACTCGAACAGCGCGCCGGTTTTCTTCCACAACATTGTGAGAATCTGCTCTGATGTAAGAGACTCAATAGGAACTTGCGAATACTGTACATCGAGCATCTCGCCTTCCACGAGCGTGCAAAGCACACGCGTGTCGAGTGTGTCTATTAGCTTCAGCGTAACCGCAGCATCCAGACCGTACTTGGTGGTCAATTCGGTCATCAGACTGATTCCCCATCCATGCTGCACGTCGCCCGCCAGCACTGCAACCGAGACTCCGTAGTGCCTTGCTTCCGCGTCGTTTCCGCGATAAAGCTGCTGCGTTGAAGGTTTGCGATAGAATCGCTCGTGTACCGTCGGTCCGTTTCTGCGTGTGGTATCCCGATCAATAATGTCATCGTGTACGAGAGTCCACGTGTGAAAAATTTCAACCGCTGCCGCTGCACTTATCGCTTTGCTTTCATCGCCGCCCACAGCGCCGACGCAAAAGAGCATGACCGCGGGACGCAGCCTCTTCCCTCCTGAGGCAAAATAGCACGTCACGGCCTCGCGCATATCCTCTGGCTCAAAACGACTCACGTATTCCGGCTGCATGACATAGTCTTGCACTACCTTTACACGTTTTTCTATTTCCTGAAAAAGTCCGGACACGTCCTTTGTCTGTCTTTCCAGTGGTATCAACTTCAAGTATATATTAAACTATAAGATACGACGATAACAGGACAATTGCAACCCA
>JAGVEU010000129.1 GCA_020057985.1 Calditrichota bacterium
CAGCCCCAGCCGACTCAAGTGACTTGGAGCGTTCCAGTGATCAAGTCGCGATTCGAATCGAGAGAAGATCGGTGCCGGATGGATCCGCAGGTTGCTGCCAGCATTCTGGTAATCCACCTGATTGGGGCTATGGCATCTGTGGCAACTCCGGCATCTCTTATGATCTTGAGCTTATTTTCAGTCGTATTCACGATGTTTGGTGGCCGCCTGATTCGTTACTCCAAGGTGGTTTTCTGGGTCACACGCAAATACGAGATAGTGTTTTAGCAACTTGTTACCGTCGTACGATCGGTCACGAGTTAGGACACGCAATAAACATTGATGACCACAACCCACAGAACGCTGGAAATAATCTGATGTGTATGCTGCTAAATACCATGACAAGGAGCGAAAGCCCCCATCGACCGAGATGCATAGGCTTCACTCCTTTGCCAGGGGAATCCCAGATAACGTGTGAGATTCAATGGTGGGATTGGTGGGAGTACTGGCAGGACATTCCGCTGAACGAAAGCCACAAATGGAGGTTTCCGACGAACTGCACCTTTGCGTGCTCAACTCAGATCCGTTATCGGCCATAGGCCGGCTGAAGATTGGCTATTGATCAGAGCGCTATCAATTCAAATTTTAGGAGTATCACTTATGCATACGCAATCCCGATGTCCCAATCCGTACATACAGCTCCTGTTTATGCTTGTGTTTCTCCCTGGAGCGATCATGGCAAAAGTCCCGCGATTGGAGATCATTGATCATACACTGGCTTGGGGCGGCTCATGTGAACCTGGTTTCCACAAATTAATCGCAGGTTCTCGATTATTTGCTCATGTGTACAACACTGCGGATCAATCGGAGCAGATGCTGATTCCGGGTTGGCCTGAAGGCTATTTACTGGAGGCAGCCCTCGATTTGCCCAACGGCAAGACTTTCATTGCCACCCCTGGTCTGATTGAGCGATTGGAGCCAACACGGTATCTGAGCACGGCGAACAGGGCGAGTGAGAAAGATCTGCTCGAGCACAGGACTCCTTATGTAGATTATCGGCATCTTAATACTAAAGAATTTGTGCTACACATTCCGCAGGATGCGGTTGCACATACCTTAACCTTTCGTGCTCGTTATCAGCTGGCGGACATTAACTTGGAATCCGCTCCGATTGGACCCATCTTGATACTTGCTCCCTGTGACCGAAGCGATACCGCTCGCATTGTCGCGACCCGGATCTATGAAGCGCGTCAAATGTTCGATTATCGTCGGGCCATAAACATCGCCGATTCAATGCTGGCAGTTGGCTTGTCTGATGCGTCTGGCTGGGAGTTGGCTATCGGCGCTGCTGTGGGCTGTTACGAGTATGAAAAAGCGGTTGCGTACCTGGACAGAATGTACGAAGATTTTGGAGTTTTAGAAACACCCTACCCGACTCATCCTCCGCGGTTGAATCCACAAGGTCCTCGTGACCCCGAGATTCAAGCAGCCTATCAGGAGCAACGAGCGATGTTGCTGCAAGAGAAAACGAACAACGAGAAGCAACAGCGATAATAAGAAGGAGAATCTCATGTTCAAGTCATACGTTCTTATGGCGTTTCTACTGTTCGCATTTGGAGCCTTCGCGCAGATTACCATCACGTCGTCAGAGCTGCCGCAGATTGGTTTCACCTGCACAATATATGACTCGCCATTTGAAATCGCCGTTGATCACGGCCCCAGCGGAGCCAACCAAGTCTGGACGATTACGAACACATCATGGCCGTATGTATCCTTATTGACGTGGGTCTCGCCATCGTCAACACCCTACGCAGCCAGCTTCCCGACGGCTACTCACAGCATCCGCTACACCTATCTGGACACGATTCAGATGTACGATTACCTTCGCGTGATCACAAACGGATCCTTTTCCTTGGGATACGCTCCTGTTGGCTATGATCCAACCGTGTATGATTCTCCGGAACTCATGCTGCCCTTTCCGCTTAGTTATCCTCATGCAAACTGGACGAGCGTCGGGAGAATGACAGTGGATCTTGGAGACGGTGATTTCATCTTCTATGTGGACTCCACGATTCACACGCTCGACGGCTGGGGAACTGTAAACACGTCTTTAGGTTCCTCTCAAGTTCTCAGAATGTTTAACCAGAATTGGAACTCCTGGGATGACCCGAACTACCACTACTCCTCACAGTTTGTAAGCTACTCGTGGATCAACAGTCAGGGTATCGAGGTCGTCCGCATGGTATCTCAGCAAGATACTACGAATCCGAGTTTCACGATTGGCACGATTAGGGTCACCGGACTGGGTACATCTGCGGTTGAGCCAGCACGCGGTCCCGTGGTCAGGAATTTCGCGATTGGGCAAAACTACCCGAATCCGTTCAATCCCAGCACGACCATTCCCTTTGATCTCTCTCATGAATCGCAAGTCAAGCTCGATGTCTATGATGAGCTTGGCCGCCTCATTTCAAGCAGCGAGTTCACTCTGCCAACCGGTTCGCAACGAGTGAATGTGGATGGCTCGCAATGGGCTTCCGGAAATTACTTTGCGCGAGTATCGGCTGAAGGTCAATCGCAGACTGTGAAAATGCAGCTTGTGAAGTGACAAGAGCGGCACGACAACAGCAACATCGGTGACGAAAGGAAGAAATCACATGTTCAAGAAGTATCTACTCTTAGCGATATTTGGACTCGTCCTCAAGGCTTCAGCAGAATCCTTCCTGACGCCGGAGGATCACTTCTTCGGCATCCCGAATGTGGATAGCCTGTCCGTTGAATGGTTCATTGACATCTCGGATTCGAGTGATTACGGTTTTATTGCGCCGATGGACATTGAGGTTCTGCGGCTGTCATCTTCGGACTATCGCTTCATTGTGTTGGATGCTTATGGATACATCTTTCTGCAGTTTCGGATTGATCAGAGCAATGGAATGCAGAGTAGTGACATCGTGCATTCTGCTGAAGCTCCTGATTCCACTTTCTGGAATGCTGCGGCGATGTGTCAGATGCGGGCTGGAGACTACTTTGATACGGAGACGGATCGCATTGCCGTAGTATTCAAGATCAGTGCAAAAGTCGGGATCTACAAATTTGATAGCGGGAGTGGACAGTTCGAGTTAGAGAGCACATTTACGAATTTCACTATCCTCCGACCAACCGGAATTTTCTGGGCCTTCGGCAATTTCTTCATTGTAGATGATTCTCTAAAAACGATTCTCCGAACTGACAGTGAAGGCAATGAGATTACACGTTACGGCCACGAGGGGATCTTCGATGACGGCTATCATTGGATCAGCGACATTTCGGCGTATGTGGATTTGTCCAATACCGCTCATTTATATGTCGGAGACGGAGCCAATGAGCGACTGGATCATTTAACCGCATCGGCATACGAATCGGATATTCGCTTGTGTGTGAAGGCTACTACACAGGAGTTTGATACGCTGGGAATGAATATTCCCGAAACGGAGTACGTTCCGGGAGCCGGTGTTATTGGCTTCAACCGTTTTCAACAGCGCTTTTTCCGATGGACCGACCCGGATTCACTATCCAACAC
>JAGVEU010000257.1 GCA_020057985.1 Calditrichota bacterium
TACAAAGATACGGTTTCCCGAAAGGAATCCGGAATGAGGCGTGATGCCGCTGCCAACTGTGCCATCACCAATGGCGGCTTACTTTTGAGAAAGAGTATAGAGTCGATTTGCTGGTCAGATAATCGCTCTGGAAGAGTCTGAATTTCCCTACTCTATAAGCCCGCACAGTTCGTTTGGGAGTCCCGCATTTGGATTTTGAATTTTCAATCGGGCTATTGCCGGTGGCGACCAACCACGAGACGAACTTGCCGTCGTGGGGACGCACGGCTCCCATCACGCAGGTTCGGTAATGCTGTCCAAGATAGGGAACCGTGGGCTGTGATCCTTTGAGAGCCCACACCCGATAGCGTGGGGGATCTCCCCAGAACGAGGTCTCATCGCAAAACCAGAGGTCCGGGTTTTCCCGCTCGATCAACCGTCTGATCTCGATCCTGAACGCTGCTTGGGCCACGGGGTTGGCCAAGTGAGCTTGGGGCGTTTCCGTCGGCCAAGCGACCCCTGATCTCCTTCACCACCACCATCCATGTCTTCCGGTAATCCAATTCCCGTAAGACGTGAGAAGTGATCGCCATCATTGCGAAAGATGTAAGTATCGGCGGAATAGCGATGGGGACAAAGCAGATCTTGATCCTCATCATTGTCGTAATCGTACCAAAAAAGATTTGAGATTGAACCGGAATCGTTTAGCCCATAAGCTGAAGTAACGTCCTCAAAAAGGGTTTGAGCCTTAATAGATCCAGGAACAAGTATGACAAGAAACAGGAATGAAACTGCCGAAAAGAGCATTTTTCTCTCCATGATGAGATTCCTTTCTGATTTGATTGAATAGAATTCGGCGCGAAGCGTCAGCTATTTCAGCAAGATGAGTTTCTGTTGTGTGCGCTGCTGATCGGTCTGCAGCGCAATGAAGTAGATTCCACTGGCCTGAGTCTCCGCATTCCACATGACTTCATGCTCGCCGGCGAATACGGTTCCATGAACAAGTTCCGTAACCAATTGGCCACTGATGTTATACACCTCAAGCCGGATTTTCTGCGAAGTGGTCGCCATCATTTCGATAGATGATCGTCTGACCACCAAACCGGTACGAGTGCAAAAGATCCTGTTCCCCGTCGTTGTCATAGTCATACCAGAACGGAGTTCCACAATTCCCATTGTGGTTGATGCCCATCTGCACCGCCACTTCCTCGAACAACGGCTGCGCTCCAGTATCTCCGGCGCAGCAGAAAAAAAGCACAGCAGTAAAAACAACCGTGCTCAATCCGAGAAACATTCTTGTATTCATGGCGCGACTTCCTTTTTGCTTTGCTGAGGGAACAATTAGGTAACGTCACAGGCTGTCCAAAAACAGTCAGTCAGCGTGCAAGAGCCGTATCCTGCCTGCCACCACCCATAATTTAACACTCCTTTTCTCAAAAGTCAAGTGCTCCGCCCACTTTCTTATGTTCTTTGTGCTTATGGACATCCGTATCCAGTTACTTGATACAAATTTTCCACCGCACAAAGGTAATAAAACACCGGTAGCGCCGCACGGCCGTGCGCAAACAATCTCCCACTTGCAAAGAGGCACAAAGCACAGCATTTTTCCCCCCTTGCAAGGGGGGAGAAAGGGATGGAGCTATCTCCCCCCTTGCAAAGGGGGATAAAGGGAGGAGCTATCTCCCCCCTTGTAAGGGGGGATAAAGGGGGGTCGAATCCTTCCTGAACAACTCCATCCCCAAAATAAGCACTTACAAGAACTGTATCACATATACGTCATCTCAAGAGCTTTGCCCTAACTTCCCCAATTCCATGAGCTTAACTTAAGTCATTGTATTTTAACAGTATACATCTAAACTCTTGTTTTCTATAAACAGAGGAATGCCTCCATTTCGCCTCCATTTTTATTCAACGGACCCACCTCGTGATTTCCTTCTCAATCTCATATTCTCAATAAAAACAAATAAATAACCCATTCAGCACCTGAACATCCGTTATGCCTAACTGCAAACATGTTCTGTATTTACGACATTTATGAAACTTTTCCTTGACATCGTGTGTTTAATAAAGTACATTGTAGGCAAGTTACTGAACACCCGACCCCAACCTGAGGTCAGTTCATTTCAAGTTTCAGGTTTCAAGTTTTCCAGAAAGGATTCCAATGTCAAGTAATTACTCTGTCTCCAACGAAGGCTCCGGTGCCGACCTGCTCCTGACCTTTGAGGTAGACACCACGTCCAACAAGGACTTCGTCCAGTCCGACCTCGACTCCAACCTCACCGCCTGCGCAATGGCCGCCAGTAATAAGGTCGGTATGGGTGCGGCTGGCGATCGCCTGGTCGGCAAAGTCATCAAGGTCAGCGAAGAGCTTCAGTCCGGCACTACCATTCCCGCCTACTGCACCGTCCAAGTCACCGGAGTCGCGCGCTTCAAATATGCAGCCACAACCCCCGTCATCGGCCAAAAGGTCGAACTCGATGGCGCGGGCAAAGTCCGTCAGGCCACCACCTCCACCGATGTCCCCGCCGGCGGCACTAAACATCGCGGCCTCGTCATCGCCGTCAACACTTCCGACACCACCTGCGACGTCCTCCTCGACGCATAGCAAATCAAGCGATGAACGATGAACGCGGAACGATGAAGCATTCAACTCTCGTTCAGTCTTTCGTTCTTTTCCTCTCATCGTTCATCGCTCATCGTTCATCGTTTCCTCTTCACTCCTAATTCGTAATTCCTAATTTCCCGAAAGTTCCTATGACCATTGACTTCTCCCAATCCTATCCCCTCCGCGAAAAAATCTCCGAGCACTCCCGCGCCACCAATCTCTCGCTTTATTCGGAAGCCCAAGAGCGCGGCCTCACCTTCAGCGAACTGCTCGAAGAACTCGATCCCTCGCCGCGCAATGCAGACGGCTCACTTGATGGTTCGCTCGATGCCTTCGACCGTCAGCTCTATCTGGCTAACGTCGTCATCTCCGGTCGCAATGCCACCACTCTCGAACAGTTCCTCACTGGTGCTGGTCTCATTCTCGCTCCTGAATATGTCACCCGTGAAATCCGTCGCGGCTACGACATGATTCAAAGCCCCGCCGATCTTGTCGCTGCCTCAGTTCCCGAACGCGGTCCCTCTGTCAAACCCATCTACATCAAAACCGAGCTGGCCAAAAAGTCTCTCGCCCGCCGCAGCGAGGAAGCCAACTATCCCGTGGTCAAACTCATGTACCGCGAAAAGGAAGCCGCAATGGTGGATCGTGGTCGCCAGTTCGACTTCTCCTATCGTGTTCTGAAAAATCAGAAGCTCGCCGAGTTCCGCGTCTTTCTCTGGTGGATTGGTGCCCAACTCGCCTACGATGAGATCAGCGAAATCTATCGCATCATCGTCAACGGCGACGGCACCTCGCCTGCGCCCACCAGTGTCTTTAATGGCACTCCCGGCAGCTTCGTCTATACCGATCTTGTGCATCTGGCCATGAGCTTTTCCGGCCCGGCTCGCATGACCCATCTCATCGGCACCGTCGCCGACATCGAAAAAATCCTCACCATCAGCGAGTTCATCAACCCACTCTCCTTCCAAGGCAAAACCTTCGACGTCAGCGGTGATTTCCGCACCTTCCTGCCCATGAACTGCAAACTGGTGGAGTGCCCCGGCGCAACAGCAACCAAATTCGCGGCGCTCGACAATCGCTTTGCCATCCGCGAGTCCGTCGCTCAGCCCCTGCTGATCGAAGCCGAGAAAGTGATCTCCCAAAAACTCGAATCCGCCGTCATCAGCAAGGAATCCGTCTACACCATCATGGTAGACGATGCCCTCGCCGTCTCGGATTACTAAACCAAATCCCTGCCCCTTGCATCCATCCATCCGGCTGCAAGGGGTGTGTAGGGGCGGCCTAAGGTCCTCCGCAGCCCGCCCGTGCAATTCACTTCGTGGTCGTCAATGTCTTACGGTGATCCCAATTTCAGCGTTTCAGCATTTTAGAAAGACGGGCGGGCTGCGGAAGACCTTAGACCGCCCCTACAATGCTCTTCTTTCATTTTTCATTTTTCATTTTTTCTCCCATGCCCAACAAAACCCACAACTATCTCCTCGCCACCGAGCCCATCTCGACCCTCTGTTTCTCTGGTTTGGTCGGCTCAACATCCGTCTATCTCAACGGCCCCGGCAATCAAGCCGGCAATGGCTTCCCCATGCTCCGCAAGGGCTATCTCACGGGATTGGCCGTGTGGGACGGTACCACTGTTCGCTCCGACCGCACCCAAGTCTCGTTTGTGGCCGATGACAAAATCTCGCTCTACTGCCAGAATGTCGGCTCCAATTTCACCGTCCGAGTCCGCATCAACGGTTCCTCAACCACATTGCAAGTGGCCAGCGTTCCCTTCGGCACAACTCTCTACGCCACCGTCGAGTTCATGCTCCTCAACCGCTAACGACTTCCAATTCGCAATTCATAATTCATAATTTCCCCAATGTCCTTCACATCCCCAACTCTCGTCAAGAACCACCTGCTCCAGAGTGCGTTTGGCCCCTTCACTTTCGAGTGCCAACCCGTGACGCTCACCGGCACTGACAGCATCGAGCTGCCGCATCATAATCTCGATCTCAACTCTGAGACCGTCAAATGGCAAAAACAACTCGCGCCACAGGTGGACGGTCCCATCACCCTCAGCAACTACGACTGGTCAAGTCTCTCCGCAGGCAATCTCGTTCGTGATTCCGTTGTGGTCACTCTCGATTCCACGCTCAGCACGGTCTATGTGGAAGAGGTGGACTACAAAATAGACTACAAGAACGGAAAAATTCGTCGTGTCTCCGGCGGCGCCATTCCCAGTCCTCAGCAAGTCTATGTTCACTATGACAAGTACTCGCTCTTTGTCCGCGACTCCGATTATGCAATTGATTTTGCGCAGGGAATGATCGCTCGCGATTTCGGCGGCGACATTCCCGACGGTGCAACCGTGCTCGTGGACTACACGGTCAGTGGCGGCTCCGCGCTCGACACCCTCATCTCGCAAGCCATCACCGAAGCCCAAGATATCATTGTCCGCATTCTCGCTCCCGAATACAACAGCAGTTCCACCGATCAGGGCCTGAAAACCGGAGCCACCGAACTCGTTCTCTCACTAATTGCCCGCGACATGGCCAACGAAACACTCTCTCTCTGGCGCAACTCAGACGGCTATCAGCGTGCCAAAGAATGGCGCGAACTCTCCGCAACTTACGAACGCAAGGCCTATCAAACCCTCGCCCCGTTTCTGCTTCCCCATTACCTAAGATCCTCACAGACCAAATCCAATGACTAAGAAAAAATCCGATCCAATAAGCGCAGCAACCGCGATTATTGCTTCGCCGCTTCCGGTTGGCAAGATTATCGCCCGTCAGAAGTTGCTTGAACAACTTTACGACCTTGCTCTCGCCGGCAATGTCTCCGCCGCCAAACTCTATTTCGACCTCGCCGAAAAAGACCTCGACGACACCGACGCCCTCTCCACCGACCAAGCCCTCAAATTACTTCACGAAGACATTGCAGCGTCCGCCTCTTCTCTCCCCCCTTGTAAGGGGGGATAAAAGGGGGGTATCTTTTTCATCGTTCATCGTTCCCTAACCCATGACAAAACCAGAATTCACTTCCCTCCATGCCGCCGCCCAAAACCCGTGGGTCTTCTTCACCGAGCACGTCAAGACTCAAGACCCCGCCCGCGGCAACCGCACCTTTCCCGATTACGATTATCTTCGTGTGCTCGTCTACCTGATGGAGCAAGAGCGCTTTCTGCTCGTTCCCAAATCACGGCAGATGATGGTCACGTGGACCGCCGTCGCCTATTATGTCTATCTCGCGCTCTTTCGCAAGCCGGGTATCTATCTGTTTCTCTCCCGTAACGAACGCTGTGCCGAAGAATTGCTCGACCGTGCTCGCTACATTCTCGAACGACTGCCCAAATATATGCAGCCCAAGCGTTCCACAAACAGTAAAGCCGAAATCGCTTTTGGCAATCTCGGCTCGCGCATTCTTTCGCTGCCCGCCAGTCCCGATGGCCCACGAATGTATTCGCCGACCGGAGTCTTCTGGGATGAAATGGCCTTCACTCCCTACGATGAACACATCTGGGCTGCTTTGAAACCCGCCCTCGACAGCGGCGGCAAATTCATCGGCGTCTCCTCCTCCGGCGGCGCCTACAACCTCTTCGCAAAACTCGTTCAAGACGAGAATGAAACGGATTGCAATCCGGCTTCATCGCTCATCGTTCATCGTTCATCGTTGCCTTCAGAGGTTCCACCCTCATCCCTGTTCACCGTCCACCGCCTCCACTACTCCGCCCATCCTGACAAGCAATCGGAAAAATGGAAGCGCATGGCAGCCCGTGGCATGTCAGAACAACGTTGGCAACAGGAACAGGAAATCAGCTTCACCGCTACCGGCGATCTCGTTTATCCCGAGTTCGACTCCAACCGGCATATTCTCAAAGAGGAGATCCGCGCCAATCCCGAATGCGAAATCTACCGCTCCATTGATTTCGGCTATCGCTATCCGTTTGTGCTCTGGTTCCAAAAAACAATGACCGGCGA
>JAGVEU010000080.1 GCA_020057985.1 Calditrichota bacterium
GACGCCCATCCGAAAGTTCGCGTTGAGCGGTCGTCATTTCAAAGATCATGATGAGCAGAATGCCGCCATTCTGACCTATGTCGCGTATCGAAATCAGCTCCCCCAAAAACCAACCGCGCGACATAGAGACATTCGAGTCAACCTTTCTTGAAACGGCACTAGTAATGGCACAGTTTGGTTAGATTCAGGTTTGCCGCTACCACAGCCCAGCACCGCCATAACAACACCGTGGTATTCCTCGCTCTCGCTGAACCTGTTCAGAGAGATATTCCAGACGTTTCCGCAAACCGTGATCTGTTTGTTCACTCCGGTTGTCATTGCTGAATCTGCAACCGCTTCCGCTACGCACTGATGCACTTCATCAGGGAGCATAACAGGTGCGATCTGATCTTTCTCCTCACAACTTAGACACTGAACAAGTGTTCGTGCCGCTCTATTCATAGCAGCAAGGTTGCCGTTCCGGAGGAACATAAGCAATGGCACAGTCACGGCCTTAAATGCGGACTCGTAGAGCTTCGCTTCGTCCAGCGCGCTTGCCATTTCCAGCAGTTGCCTTCGTTCACCATCTTCGCTTTGCACTTTGTTGGCCAGTAGTTCTGTGTTCACTGCGAGAGCCTCCTCAGCCAGTGACCTCATGTTCATCATGGACTCATACTTATTCAGCGCATCGCGGACTGCTTCCTTTAGCTCATGTTTCTGCCACGGCTTGCTGATGAATTTGTAGATCTCGCCTTCGTTGATCGCGGAAATCACCGCCGTAATATCAGCATAGCCGGAGAGCACAAGTCGAATCGTCTCCGGCCACCGCTCGCACACGATCTTCAAGAACTCCCCGCCGTTCATCTCCGGCATTCGAAAATCCGACACAACGACGGGAATACTATTCCGTTCGAGGATTTCAAGACCTTCGCGAGCAGACGTGGCGGTCAGGATTTCGTAATCCTCATCAAGAAAATGCCGGCCAATAGCCTTTAGAACGAACTCTTCATCGTCCACGAAGAGGATCTTAGGAGCGCTCATAATCCAGACTCTCAGGTTGCGTTTCGCTAATCGGTGAATGGACAGGTAATGATATTTTAATCGTTGTGCCTTGCCCCACGGCGCTCTCCACAGCGATGTCGCCATGATGCTTCGCTACAAGGTCATAGACAATGCTTAGACCGAGTCCCGTACCTTGCCCCACATCTTTCGTGGTGAAGAACGGCTCGAAAATTCGGTGGCGATTTTCTTCAGGAATCCCGCATCCGTTGTCCGTGATGCAGATCACCACTCTGTCGCCTTCGCGACTAATCCGAATCCGAATGAGCCCCCGCTTCTCGATCGCTTGCGCCGCGTTTACCAGCAGATTACTGAACACTTGGAGTAGTTGTCCGGGATTGCACGGAATTGGCGGAGCCGCTCCGTAGTCTTTGATAACTTCCGCCTTGTATTTGACCTGAGTCGAGACCATGTTCAGCGCATTCTCCACGATCGTGCTCACATCTTTCGTGACCACGGTGGTCTCATCCTGCCGTGCATACGCTTTCAGCGCTTTGACGATGCCTTCGATATTGGTGGTCCCCTTCAGTGACTCCTCCACCAGATCGTGCACATCGTCCAGGATGAAATCCAGTTTGAGCAGTTCCCGCATGTCAGCGAGTTCCCGATAGAGGCTCGCCGCGGAGTCCATATCTCGGTCATTCAGTGCTGTTCCGAGTTCATGAACCCGCTTCAAGTAACTCCGGATCTTGGTTGTGTAGTTGTCCAGCTCGCGCAGATTGCTGGTTACGTAGCCGATCGGATTATTGATCTCGTGCGCTATTCCGGCGGACAGCACGCCGATGGATGCCATCTTTTCAGAATGGAGCGCCGAAGCCTGAGCTGCCTTCAGTTTTTCGAGCGCTTCTTCCGTCTCACGCTTTGAGTGAATGAGGTCCTCCGCGTATTTCTTGATCCCCTCTTCCGCAAGCTTGCGCTTGATCACCATTGCCACGTGATTGGCCACTGTCGTAAGAATTCGAACCGTTTCTTCGTCATAGGGGTTGTTTCTCGTGTAGCTCTGAATGGCCAACACACCGAGCGTAATCCCTTCGAGAATCAGTGGCACTCCGATGTAAGCATTAGGCGGTGTGCCAATCCGGCGGACATCTCCCGCCGCCACAAGTTTTTGATAGAACTCCGGAGTGAGCAACAGCGTTTGGCCGCTGCGTAAGACATAGTCCGTTACTCCACCCTTCAAGGCTTCGGGAGGAGGAGGACTGTCCATTGTGTCCATGAAGAACGGCAGGCCGAACTTCTGGGTCACATTGTCGTACAATGCAAGATAAAGATTCTCCACGGAAATGAGCCGGCTCAGTTGGAGAGCCACTTGAGACATGAATTCTTCCAGTGAGTCGTAACTGAGTGCGAGCTGTGGAATTGCATGCACGACATCGCGTTCGGTTTCCGCTCGCTTGCGCTCCGTGATGTCATGATAGATTTCTAATTTAGACGTGGAACCGTCCTCATTGCGAAGCGGCGCGGCAAATGCTTCATACGTCTTGCCGGAGTTATCTGAATGCCATTCCCATTGAGCGCATTTTCCAGATAGAATCTTCTCGCTTTGGCACCAGGCACAAGGCTTCTTACTGCGAGCGGTGTACTCATAGCACTTCCGCCCTTTGGCAAGCCCGAACTCGCGCTCGATAACCGGATTGACATATTCAACGTCGTTACCTTCGTTCACGATGAAAACACCATCCGTCATGGCGTCGAGGATGCTACTCAGCTTGTTGCGCTCAAGCTGCAGTGACGCTTCGGCGCGTTTGCGATCCGTAATATCAGTGCATGAACCAATGTAGCCCGCGAGACTTCCCTCCACCGTGAATCGAGGAGCGCCGCTCTCCAGAATCCAATGATACATTCCGTCGTGATGACGAAGACGATACTCGATGCTATATGGATGACGACTCGCAAAGGCCTGTTTGTAAGCGTTTAGACAACGTTCCAGATCATCCGGGTGAACGATCTCGGTCCAACCAAGACCATATTCCTTGGATACTGACCGCCCTGTGAACCTGAGCCAACTTCGGTTGAAGTAGTAAGTGTGACGGTTAAACCCCGCCATCCAAATCAGAACCGGAGCGCTGTCCGCCATGCTACGAAACCGCTGTTCACTCTCCCGCACAGTTCCCTCGGCTTGCTTCCGTTCCGTGATATCCCGTGTGACACACAGCACCGTTTCCACCTGCCCGGCCATGCCTTTTTCCGGCACGTATCGCGCTTCGTAGGATCGCTCACCAAGCGGCGTCATCATGCTGAACTCGCACTTGACCTCTTGGCCTGTAAGGAACACCTCCCCCAAGCTCTTGTTCCAAAGCGAGATCAGCTCGTCGGGCATCGCAAGCTCACTATGTGTTTTTCCAATGGCCTGCGCTCGCGTCATACTGTTGGCGGTCTCCGCGGCTGCATTCAAGTAGAGCAAGCGAAGGTCTTTGTCGTAACGCGTAATGGCATCGGGTGCGTTTTCAACAAGCGCTTCGAATTCTCGCTCGCGAACTCGCAGTTCGTCCTCGGCGTGTCTCTGCTCTGTGACGTCAATGCCAAAGGAGATTGTGCCTTGTAGGCGATCCTCCTGACGAAGCGCACCATTTCGCCACGAGATTATCCGCTCCTCACCCGCCTTCGTGAGAATCGGGTTTTCAAAGACATCTACAAAGCCGCGTTCAGTTACGATCTGCGAAAACGCTTCCCACACCTCTGGATACCTGTCGCGCGGAACAAGGGTTTCAAACCAGTTACTCCCCATCAGCTCGGACTTGCTGTAGCCTGATATTTCCTCTGCGGCTCGATTGAACACCGTAATGGCGCCGTCCGTATCCAACCCCACAACCATGACATTTGCCGTTTCAATCAGATTTTCAGCAAAGTCTTTGGCTTGATGCAAAGCCGATTCAGTTTGTTTGGTATATGTGATGTCGCGCGCCGCCGACATAATCACTTTCTCACCTTGATAATCACTGAGCGTCAAAGTGACAACCAGCCAGATCGGTTCTCCGTTGATGCCCTTGAACTGCATTTCACGATCCAGAATGCTCCCCTGCTCACGGAGCGCATTCGCCACGGATTCGCGATCCGACACATTTGAGTAAAGCGTCAAGGCACACAATCCTTGCATCTCCTCCCGCGATCTCCCGAAGAGCTTGCAGGCCGCCGGATTCGCATAGAGTATGGTTCCATCGCTGACGCGAGTCATTGTGATCGTGATCGGTATAGATTCAAGCGTATTCTTGAGTTGGTTCTCGCGGGCCAACAATTCGGCGTAGACTCCAAGATGCCGAAAACAGATCAACGTTGTGACCCAGATGGCCGACAGTTCGTATATGCTCTCGTGAAGGATTTCCTGCCACGTCGCAGCACCCGTTGCGTCTAAGGACCCTATCGAGTTTTCGAGCAGAGTTAGAACAGTGGTCAGGCACGCAAAGAAAACGACATGCGCGCGCACGCGAGTCCATAGCCCGATTCCAACGACAGCAATATAGAGGATCTCACCCGGACCTTCGAAAGGAAAGGTGATGCATGACAGAAAAATTACTCCCGCTAAAAAGACACCGGCGGGAATCCCCCATCTGCCAGCAGCTTTATGTTGCTTCACACTCTCGTTCATTCTTCTTCCGTCGCTACGTTTGGCTTCACGATTAAGTTACTCTGGCCGTCACTGCGCACCTCAACCCCATGCTCAACCGGAGCCAATTCCCCTTCGACGCCATCTACGGACATCACTGTTCGCGCGGACATCTGCTCGCGGATTGCGATCACACCGCCGCCCGCCTCGCTTCGCTCCTCGATTTTCCTGACGAGTTCCACATTCTCATTCTCTCTCTGCTCAATCAGGGTGCGCGTGGGAGGAATGGACTCGATCAGTTTCCGATAGACTTCCACCTGCTTCCTTGTCGAAATATCCTGCTTTATGCGGTTCTTGACCAAGAACCGCATAAGCATATTCTGAACGTTGGTTACGTTGACCTGATCTACCAGTTCTCGGCCAAGAACCATCTCCATTCGCAGCATGTTCGAGCGCGCCTTCTCGAGAAAAGCCTCGTTTTCCAGTATTCGCTGTTTGAAGAAATCAAACATACCCACGCAGATTGTGGAAATGATGCCGTCCTCGTCGGTATGGATGCTTCGCAGAACCACACTCGATCTCGCTGTTATTTTGCAGCCTGCAACCGAATCCGCCGCAACTGCGTCGCCGACAAGCTCCTAATTCTGCACTTCTCCCTTAATGATGACCTGCTCACGAGCGACAACCTGTGAATCACTCACATTTCGACAAGTGATGACGTTGCCCTGACTGGTCAAGCTCGCTCCCCGCACATCACCCTGAACGGTCACATCATAGGCAGCTTCGATCAGAGTTCCCTCTTCCACGTCACCGGACACAAACACTTCCGCGTCCGTGACAATCCTGCTCCCAACGTGCAAGTCACCGATGATCTCCAGCGCCTGACTCGATGCAATGTCAAGAACCTGATTCCCTTCAACTTTGAGAACCGGCTTTACGCTGATCAAAACAAGCTCCGGAATCTCCTTTACACCGTTGACCAGATTGACCCGTTTCACGGATCGTGTTACTATGACGATACCGTCGGTATCCGCCACGATCTCCTGCTCGTCGAGTGAGACTTCAGCTCCCTGACCGGTTTTGAGTTCGATGTCCTGCCCTGAGCGCGGTGGCAGCGATCCGCCGATCACGCTTATCCCCTGGCGTCTTCCCTCACTCGGAGGGGTCTTTCGACAAAGTAAATCACCGCGTGCAACTTTCCGTGAAGAGTAGTACTCATCGGTTCGATCCGGTGTGACTGCCGCTTGGAAGAAAAACTCCAGAACGGCATCGGTCCCGATATCCGGAAAGATTCCCTTGGCGATGGGTATATTCTTGACTGAAATCCGGTTCTCAAGGACTTCCTTCAGCTTGCGGCCAATGAGTTCCTCATCGAGCAAGTTCTCCTTGATAGATGCTTGAGCCACAGCTTGCATCACCCGTGCAAGGGTAATTGGTTTATCAAACTCATCAAGGTAGAAAATACTGAGCAGCGCCGTCATATGAGTGTGGCGGTTCATATCTGCGCCGATCCCATCCTTGAAGTGAACGACGGGATTCCCCTTCTCGAAGATCTGCTTCTTGATGCGTACGACCACGTCAACGCTGTCTTCCAATTTCACGCGGCGCACAATTCCGTCAAACAGCAAACTCGTTTCCGGGACGGAGAATTCTTCCGAGATCTTTCGCTTGATTTGTCGCAGATGCCGCAGCAGAGTCTGCTGATCTACCAATTCGGCCATCGCTACGCGAAACTGCACATTCCAACTGTCAAAGGCCTGCGATACTACCCGTAGGCTGTCCAGTTCCATGACATTGCGTTCCGAGGACATGGCTTCCGTTCTTTGCTCTATCGCGTGGTAGCGATTTCGATGAATGATCTCGACCGCTCGTGGAAGCTATCGCGCTTATTCAACAGACTGCGAATGGTTGCTTCGTCCAACTTCAGCGGCTCCCACAGCCCTCGATAGAGCGGCTGGGTGAATCTGTCCAAGCGGTCAACAGGATAGGCCGTATGACTCATCGAATCACACAGCGCCAGAAGATGTGCCAGAGCTCCTTCCTTCTCCGCCGCTTCCGGTTCGTGATGATAACGGATCGCTTCACTGTAGACAGGCGGCAAATGCCAGCGATCGGCAAGGCGCGAACCGATCTCACCATGATGAAAACCCAGCACTTCCAGTTCCGCCTTCCAGAGATACATCCGCTTGGATTTCATCAGTTCCATGACCTCGCGGTACTTCTCCGGAAGATGCTGAATCAGCACAATGCGACCAACGTCGTGCAGAATACCAAGCGTAAATGCCGCCTCGGGCTTAACGTTCCGCAACCGTTTGGCCACTGCTTCGCTGAACAACGCGCAGCCGAGGGAGTGCATCCAGAACTTGTGGGCGATAAAGAGTTCATCATGCACCCAAAGTCCTGAGATCGCTGCAGCAGAAATGGCGACCGAGCGCACCGCCTCAAAGCCAACAACAATAATCGCATCCCTGACCGTGAAGATCTCCTGCGGCAAGCCGTAGAAGGCCGAATTGGCAACGCGGAGGATCTTTGCTGTCAGCGCATGATCGGACTCGAGGGTCTGAGCCAGCATATCGGCCGACAACGTGTCGCTTTCCATCAAGGACAAGGACTGCGCCACTACAAACGGCAGCGCCGGAAGATCCGTAATCCGCTCGATGAGGAGATCAGGTTGAGTAATCGCTTCAGTTTGCATACTCTATGGTGATTCCCGAATGTAAGTTGACACCGATCCCGGCATAGTCCCCTCGAGAACGGAGTGAAACAAGATTGGCATCCCAACTTACTTTAGAGAATGGCTGTGACACGAGACTGTAAATGCTTCACTCTGCTAGACCTGCATAGGATCGCTGCTGAGGTGCAAATTGCCGAATAGGAGCATCGCAAGGTTGCCAAGGACAAACGTCGCTTTAGATAATAACAACTTATTGACCCTGAAGGAGTCTTTCTGTCCCATCGTGCAAAGAGCGTGCTATGAGGCGCATACGCAAATCACACGAACCTCTGGAACTTTCTCTTGACAGAAATCGTTCTTGTCGTAACAGGTTAATGTGTCCTTTCCAATACTGCGGGAGTTGCACGTGACAAAAATATCTAAAAAGGTGAATATTCGTGCCAATCAGAGCTTGGAGAAATATCTTCAGGAGATTGGCGAAGTCCCGCTGTTAGCGCCGGACGAGGAAATCAAGCTGGCGCGAAAGATTCGGCGCGGTGATCAGGATGCGTTAGAGAAGCTAACCAAAGCGAATTTGCGGTTTGTGGTGAGTGTGGCGAAGCAGTACCAAAACCAGGGCTTGTCGCTGGGGGATTTGATTAACGAGGGGAATCTTGGTCTCATCAAGGCTGCTAAGCGCTTTGACGAGACGCGCGGGTACAAGTTCATTTCCTACGCGGTATGGTGGATCCGGCAGTCCATCTTGCAGGCACTTGCCGAACAATCCCGCGTTGTCAGGCTTCCCTTGAATCGCGTGGGAGCGCTGAACAAGATTGGCAAGATGTACTCGAACCTCGAACAGGAGTTTGAGCGCGAGCCGACCTCGGACGAAATCGCCGAGCATCTCGACATCTCCGCATTCGAGGTCGCCGATACTCTGAAAATGTCGGGTCGGCATCTCTCGATGGATGCACCGTTCAGCCAAGGGGAAGATAATCGCCTGCTGGATATCGTGCATAACGAGAATCAGCCGCCGCCGGACTTCGGGCTGATGAAAGAGTCTCTGCGACAGGAGGTTGAGCGCGCTCTGGCAACACTCTCGCGCCGGGAATCGGAAGTCGTGAAGCTCTATTTCGGCTTGAATCGAGAGCATCCGCTCACGCTTGAAGAGATCGGCGAGCAATTCAAACTCACCCGCGAGCGAGTTCGTCAGATCAAGGAAAAAGCCTTGCGGCGTCTGCGTCACACCTCGAGAAGCAAAGCGCTAAGGACGTACTTGGGATGAACACACCTCGAACTGAGATCTTTTTTGAAGTGCATGAAGCCGAGGAAGGTGGCTATTGGGCAAGAGCCCTTGGAGAGAGTATCTTCACACAGGGCAAGACGTGGGATGAGTTAAGGCATAACATACGTGAAGCCGTTGGATGCCATTTTGATGAATCAAGACCTAAGCCACCCATAATTCGGTTCACTTCGTCCGCGACGAGGTCATTTCATATTGATGAGATATCAAGGAAATTAAGCAGGGCAAGGGAATTCCCTGGGAGGAAGTAAAGAAAAGGCTATCGCGTTGATCCATCGGATCATCAGTGCGCCGTCGGCTCTTGACATGCTCAATGAGATTCGTGATCGAAGAGTGCACAATCTCCTCCTTTCTCGCTTTGACAAGTTGGCCGTTGATCCTGAATTGCAGGGCAAACCACTCAAGCGCGAGCTATAATCGTTCCCAAAAGTAAGTTGGCATCAACCCCCCCCTTTTGGCCCCCCGTCAACGGAGGGAAACAGGATTGGCATCCCAACTTACTTTCGCGAATGGCTATGAGATGCAGGCGGCCTTGGTTGGTCGCCTGCTCTGTTTATGCCGCTTTTCAAAAGAACTCCGGCATTCGACTGACGCTGACCCCCTTTGTCTCCCTACTGAAGTAGGGGGAGAGAAGAGCGTTCCACGTGAAGAC
>JAGVEU010000409.1 GCA_020057985.1 Calditrichota bacterium
CATGGATTGTTTACTTATGTGCTGATGGAAGGCTTGGACGGAGCAGCCGACAAAATGAACATAGACGGCAAGGTCTCGATCACGGAACTTCTGGCCTATGTGAGCACGCGAGTCGTATCCCTTACAAATCATCGCCAAACCCCCACATTCTCCACACCACGGGGTCTGAGTGATTTTATGGTGGCGATGAAATGACGAGAAGCTAACGAAGAGTGATGAAATCTTGAACTTGACCGCTCAATACTGGAAATATAGCATGCCCATAATACTTTTTCTTCTTGCCTTGTGTGCAATTCCATCCTATGCCACAGATCCCATTGACCGGATTGTGGCGATTGTGGATGAGGATATTATTCTGGAATCGGAAGTTTTTCAGTTTCTGCAACTGAATATCGGCTCACAGAAGGCACTCGAATCGCTGCCAGCCTCGCAAATAGACAGCCTGAAGAAGCAGATTCTTGAGGAACTCATCAAACAGAAGGTCTTGTTAGCTAAAGCGCGGGCAGATACGGTCAAGGTTCCGCAGCGGGATGTGGACAAAGAACTGGATGAGCGAATCAAGACACTGGCCGATCAGATTGGCGGGCAGGACAAGCTCGAAGAGTACTATGGAATGCCCATTGCCCGAATCAAACGGCAATTCAGGCAACTTGTGGAAGATGGAATGATGATTGACCGGGTGAAGGGCGAGAAATTACGCGAGGTCAAGGCTTCGCGGTCGGAGGTAGACCGTTTCTGGAAGACCTATCAGGATTCGATTCCGCCGCTAAAAGACGCACTGCGGATCTCGCATATTCTGCTGCAGGACGCACTCTCGGAAGGCTCCAAACAAACAACGATTGCAAAAGCGGATTCTGTGCGGACACTCATCGAGTCCGGCCAGAGCACTTTTGAAGAGTATGCCTCAAGATACTCTGAAGACAATGCGACGGCGGCGAAAGGCGGAAAGTTAGGCTTGACGAATCGCGGGGAGTTGGTTCCTGAATACGAGGCGATGGCCTTTGGGATGAAAGCGGACGAGATCTCACCGCCGGTGGTTTCGCAGTTTGGAGTGCACGTGATTCGGTTGAATGAGCGAGTGGGCGAAAAAATCAACACCAGCCACATTCTGTTTCGGATTATTCCCGACGAAGCGGACAAGGCGCGCACACAGACCCGTGCCGACTCAATTATTCAAGCAGTTCAGGGAGGCGCGGATTTCGGTGAACACGCGCTTCGCTATTCGGTGGATGCCAAGACGGCACCGAAAGCCGGCGACCTGGGTTGGTTTAGTCCCGCAGATTTGCCGGATGATTTCCGCGAACCCCTGCAGGATCTGAAGAAGGGTGAACTCTCCAAGCCTTTCCGTACCAAGTTCGGTGTTCATGTGGTGAAGGTCACAGAACGGGTCTTCGCCCGGTCAGTCACCCTCGATGAGGACTATGATCGGATTGAGCTGATGGCGCTAAGAATGAAGCAGGAGCAGGAATACGACAAGTGGGTAGCCGAACTCTCCAAGGAGATGTACATCGAGCGGAAATAAACGAAGAATCCATTTTGTAGGTGCAACCCCCCGTGGTTGCCAAGGGAACGCCGACTCAAAACAAGAGGCAACCACGGGGGGTTGCGCCTACAAACGCCAAAAAGCGATATGCTGAGCATTTCAAAGCGGGGTCTAAGTCCCTGCTTTTTTGTTCAACGGCTCAATTTGCGGAAAGTTCCACCTGAAAAAACAACAGGTTGCGGAACAACTTGATTTATAGAGACTTACGTACAAAATACTGTTTTTATTGAAGTAACCCACCCTTCTTGAATGAAACCATGCGACTGCGATATATTCGGCGAGGCCAGCCTCCCAGAGCATCTCGAAAAAACCCACCCGCGACCATTCTTGAAAACGACGATGAATCGTCGAGGCCGCTCCAAATTTCTCCGGAACCGCATTTCACTGGCAACCAGAGCGCAAGACATAAAATATGCCGCTGAGGATCAACCGATCATCAGCCCGCTTTCGCCCGCCGCCTGGCTTGCGCTAATACTCGTGCTCTGGATCGCGTTACGGCAACGGAATGAACGGCTCTAAGCGCTCCCAGAGTGCATCGGATAAACCCCATGATTTCTTGGCTATCGTAACTCCTCAGGTTGGATGGCTACAAGATAAGAAAAACGGCTCCTCCCTGTCAAGAGTTATTTCAAGATAGGCTCTAAGTCCTCGCAACCCTGCCGGAATCCGAGAGCACAAATCGAGCAATTTCAGCACGTTGAGCCTCGGACTCGTTGCGCGTTATCCTGCAGCAGAATTATTTCGAGATAGGTTCTAAGTCCTCGCAACCCTGCTTTCGATTGCATTTGTGTGCACCGGACGGCTCCCTCTTTGCCGAGCAGGGTCACGAAGTTCCCAGATCGAGGGCGCATGGAGACTGAGACCTTGCCGTAACGTGCGCTCCGGATTCCGGCAGGGTCTGGGGGCGTGCGAATGCCATGGAACTCGGTACGGATGACTCTGTTCGGCGGTGCATCGATCTTCTCTCCCCCTGCTTTAGTAGAGGGACAAAGGGTGCTCAGAGCAGCAATCTCCTCAAACTTTCCCTTGCATTCCCCTGTCCCGCGCCGTATATTGTAGGTCTGAATCAGCGAACCTTTGTACTGCTTGCACGTGTGATCCTTGTGATTGTTTATTATGTATTTATGGAGGAGTGATGACTCGAACGAATGACAATTTGGTGAAGAGGATGATGCCGCGCCTTTTCTCCCTGTCGTTTTCTCGGCAGGTTGACCTGCGAGGAATAATGACGATTTGTTTGCTATTGCTGTCTATAACAAGTTTCGCTCAGGCGAAGTATCTCGATCCTGCGGTTAAGATATATGCAGAGGATCGCTTCATTGTGAAGGTTTTTCCCGAAGTGGGTGACCTTCAGTCTGTTATGAATGGAGCAACTATTTCGGTCAAAGACCTCGCTCTGACGCAATTGAATCAGAAGTGGAGTGTCACCAATGTCGAGCGACTGTTTGTCGGTCCGCCGGAAACAGATGAAGCCATTATCAAGCTCGATCTGCCCGGCTACTGGCGCTTCTGGGTAGACAAACCCCTCGACCGCGATGCTCTCGAAGCCGCTCTCGCGGACTACAATGCCGCTTCGATTGTGGAGCACGTGGAACCGGTGGGCATTCATCGCGTGAACTACTCTCCGAATGATCCCAGTTGGACCAATCAATGGTACATTCGCTCCACGGCAGGAGATCACGATATTGACGCAGTGGAAGCATGGGATATTCAGCGGGGGGATTCGGCTGCGATCTTAGGAATCACCGACACTGGCGTTCTTTACACACACCCCGATCTTCGCACTAACATCTGGCGCAACTGGGCCGAGAAAAATGGAACCACCGGCGTAGACGATGACGGCAACGGATTCGTAGACGATTCCGTCGGCTATGATTTTGTGTCCTCCGGATCAAGTTGCTGGTCAGGCGAAGATTGCACCACTCCCGACAATAACCCCACCGACTTCAACGGCCACGGCACGCATGTTTCGGGAATCTCCGCTGCGGTGACCAATAATTCCACCGGCGGAGCTGGTATCGCAGGTGGTGGCGGAACCGCATCCGGCGCCCGCATCATGCCGCTTCGCATCGGCTGGTCTGCTTCGTGGTTCGGACAAGAAGTTGGCTATGTGGGTATGGACTATGCCGCCTCAGCTTTCAATTATGGCCGCATCAAGGGTGTCTGCGCGCTCAACTGCTCATGGGGCAATAGCAACAGCGGCGGTCTTGGAGCGGCAACCGACGCAGCCATCCTCGCCGGAATCGTCATCTGCGTTGCGGCCGGCAATGACAACGATCAGGTTGCCAGCTACCTGTGCAGTCGAACGGATTGCATCGCCATCTCTGCGACCGATGCCAATGATGTGAAAGCATCCTTCTCAAGTTACGGCACGTGGGTGGATGTTTCCGCCCCCGGAGTCAGTATTTATTCCACAGTCTCTAATCACGGCACCGCCAGCTACGATTACTACGACGGCACCTCCATGGCCACTCCGTGTGTCACGGGTGAAGTCGGCTTGTTGAAGTCGCATCACCCCACGTGGAACCGCACTCAGATCATTCCCGCCATCACCGGCAATGTGGATAATATCTATGACGAGAATCCGAGCTATTCCGGCTTGCTCGGCTCAGGCCGCATTAACCTGAACCTGGCGCTGCTCGCCGGCGGAGCCTCGATCACGGTCACCGCGCCCAATGGCGGTGAAACTTGGTATGTCGGCACGTCTCAGAATATCACATGGACGTCAACAGGTGTGACCGGCAACATCAAGATAGAACTCAATCGCAGCTATTCCGGCGGCGCATGGGAAACGCTCTTTGCCAGCATCGCCAACGACGGCACCGAACCTTGGACCGTGGCAGGCACGACTACAACGAGCGCCCGTATTCGCATCAGCAGCGTGACTACTCCGAGCATCCTCGATGAGTCCAATGCCAACTTCACGATCGCCAGCCCGTTCATCACCGTGACGGCTCCCAATGGCGGCGAAACATGGTACACAGGCTTTACTCAGAACATCAACTGGACCTCCGCCGCTGTCTCCGGCAATATCAAGATCGAACTCAATCGCAGCTATTCCGGTGGCACGTGGGATGTACTCTTTGCCAGCATCGCCAATGACGGCTCGGAAACATGGACAATCACCTCTCCCACAACCACAACCGCGCGTGTGCGAGTTTCAAGCGTCAGCGCGCCCACCGTGCTCGACATTTCCGATGCCAACTTCACCATTGCCAATCCAACGGTTACGGTCACAAGCCCTAACGGCGCAGAGACCTGGATCGTCGGCGACGTCAATACCATCTCGTGGAGTTCGACAGGACTTCCCGAGAACGTCAAGGTTGAACTCAACCGCACCTATCCGGGCGTTACATGGGAGACGCTCTTTGCCAGCACAGCCAATGATGGCTCGGAAGCCTGGACTGTCACTTCTTCGGTCACCAGCACAGCGCGCATCCGCATTATCGGCGTCGTTCATACGACTATCGGCGATACGTCCAATGCGAACTTTACTATCGGCACCCGCTCACTCATAGTGACCTCTCCCAATGGCGGAGAAAACTGGATTGTCGGTGATCCGCACAACATCACGTGGACTTCGCAGAACCTGACGGGCAACGTAGCGATTGATCTTAATCGCGCCTATTCGGGTGGTTCGTGGGAGTCACTTACGCTCAGCACTCCCAATAGCGGGTCCTTTGGGTGGACTGTCACGGCTGCTGTGACCACTGCAGCGAGAATTCGCGTCACCAGCCTAAGCTATCCGGCGATCAGTGACTTCTCGAATGCGGATTTCACAATCGCTGCTCCCAACTTGCCGCCATCACTGACTCATGACTATCTGCATGACCAGAATCTCGTGGTTTTCCCTGTTACAGCGCTTGTCACGGACGATGTCGGCGGCTTTGTCACGCGCTTTTTCTACAAACTCACAGGCGCAGTCAATTACGATTCCTTGCTGATGAACGTCACGGGCAATCCTGATGAGTATGCCGCAACCGTCGGCCCGCTTGCCGCCGGAAGCTATGATTATTATCTGAAAGTGCGCGATGCCGGAGGCTTGATTTCATCAACAACTCCGTTTACCTTCAATGTGGGCGGAGGCTGCGGAACTGAGCAGGCGTATGATGACGGCACTGCCGAGCGCAGCAACTGGTCAAATTGGGGCGACTTCGCCTGGGCAGTCAAATTCACCGGCACCGCTCCGTATGTGCTCTGCAATGCACGCATTGGCATTTCCGTCTTCAATCCGGGGTCTTCACACTCGCCGATTCAAGTGCAAGTGCTCAACGCGGATGGTCTCGGCGGTCTTCCCGGAACGGTGGTTCAAACCCGCACCGTCGGCAGCATCGGCAATGTGGTTGGTGGCCTTGTCTATCCTCCGGCCAACTGGGATCTCGTCATTTTCAATGATGGTTTCGGCAATCCGCTGCAACTCAACGGCGATTTCTACATTGCAGTCTCCAATCCCGACACCACCAAGATTGAGTCGTTCCTGCAAGACACCTCAAGCGCCTATGCCAATCGTTCCTATGTCTTCGATCCTTGTGATCAGCAATGGTACAACGAGAGCGGCGCCGATACGTCCTGCCGCCGTGGCAATCGCATGATCCGCGCTTCCGGCTTGAGCCTCATTCCACCGAACGTCGTCATTCGCATGAGTGGCAATGACATCATTCTCAACTGGAACAGCACCGGCGCGCCGACCTATCTGATCTACAGCGATACCGTTCCGACCGGCGCCTTCACAACCTACGAAGGCTCCAGCGCCACGACGACCTTCATCGATGTCGGCGTGCTCAATACCAACACGATTCTTTTCTATCGCGTGAAAGCGCAAATCCCATAACTAACCCGCATGGACAGGAAAAAGGGCACGGTCAATCACCGTGCCCTTAACGTTCTATCTTTCCCCCCCGTTCACGGGCACTACTGTCTAAATGTAGTGGGTTGATTATAGAGGGTTTAGGTTTGGAATTGGTAGGTGCCATGCAGGACATCTTTCAGCGTCACGCGATCAAACA
>JAGVEU010000027.1 GCA_020057985.1 Calditrichota bacterium
CCGAGCTTCCGCCGTGCCCGCATCGCTTCGGCAACACTTGTCGCGCGCGCGAGGACCGTGTCCATGACTACGCCAAGTCTTCTGAATCCCGCCACGGAAAGCGAAGCGCGGATTGCCTCCACGGTCACCTCACGCCGACGCTCAGTATACTTCTCCTGAGCTGCATTGTAATACGCATGTTTGGCGGAGATCTCCGGAGCTTGTGACCAAAGAAAACTGACATTCTGACGGACACCTATAGATGTCTCGGAAGGGGTATCGTTGCCGATCTCCCCTTGTTGCTGCCCGAATAAGGCAGGGTTGGGAAAGGCTCGGCTTCCCGTAAATTCGGCCCTCACCTGTTCCAGATCTCGCCGTGCATCGGCCAGCACAGGCGAGGTGTCGTCAAGATGAGCCAAGACCGTCTTTAGCTCGCCAGCTACAGAACTGCTGGCAACGAAAATGATGTTCAGAAATAAAACAGCCGCTCGGACGGAGAGCGGCAATACCAAAAAGGGAAATCGCATTCCTGTCCTCCAGATTATAAGTGATTAGGTCTCCATCAAGAGATGGAGTACGGACTCAGCAGAATCAGGAGTTCAGTTCGGGAGGACGATCAACAGAAACGGGTTCGGGGGATGGTTGAGGAAACTGGTAGAAATCGGTCGCGAAAGTAATTCGTGGCGTGATCTTGATTGCATCGGATTCCGCAATCGCAAACGTAGGGCCATGACAGATGCATCCGCAATCGCCATGACAATTGACCTCATGCGAGGTCGGGCTGTCATCATGATGCTCGAACTGCAAGAGGATCGGCAACGTCATGACCATCAGCAGGATGAGAACCGCAGCGGCACGAAAGGGATGTAGCATATACAACATTCAACGCTCATCTTCTGTCAGGGTTCCTGCCGCGCCGAGCACAATTCGTGTGATGTGGCATTTCAAGAAATTTCCGCTATGAAACCGTTGGTGATGTTAAATTATGACATCTTTCTCGCGGCGGCATGTGTCCTCGCTCCCCACATGCCCCTCACTCGCGTGAAGTGGAGTTCGAGCGGGGCACGTGAAGACTCAAGACACGTGCCGCCGCGAAGAATCTTCGCTCGGCGGCATGTGTCCTCACTCCTCACATACCCATCACTCGCGTGAAGTGCCGAGTGGGGCACAGGACATCCACTCGCCTCCCAAAACTAAAGCCGGAGTCGGTTACCCAACTCCGGCTTTCCCAAGTGATGAATAGGTGAATGCTATTTCATCAAAACCATTTTCTTCATATCGGAGAAGCTGCCTGTTTCAAGGCGATAGAAGTACACTCCGGAGGACATCTCTTGTCCGTCAAACTGCACCGCGTAGTGCCCGGCTTGCTGAATTCCATCGGCTAAGGTTGCCACGGCTCGACCCAGGACGTCGAATATAGTAAGAGTGACAGTCCCGGATTCCTTTAGATCATAAACAATCGTCGTGCTCGGATTGAAGGGATTCGGATAGTTATTGTACAGGCGATATTCGGTAATCGTTACCGGAGCGCCGGCAATCACGGCAATGGCATTGGTCTCCGCCGCAACCTGCCGCACATTATTGGCATCCACCGAAATCAAGCGATACGTATAGGTGTGTCCGACTTCAGCCCGAATATCCACGTAGCTGTAGTTGTGTTGCGTCGTTGTGGTTCCGGCTCCGGTGACCTGAGCGATTCGCTCGTAGTTCGATCCGGAGTTACGTTCGATTTCAAATAATACGTTATCGGTTTCGGAAGACGTTGACCAATTCAGCCTGACTGTCTGCCCTTCGTTGTGTGCCGTAAAGCTCAGGACTTCCACTGCGAGCTGCAGATCAGTAATCAGGTAGTCTTCAGTTTCGCCGAGTAACGGATCAATCCCTATATAGCTGCGACATCCGTTATCGTTATTGGAAAGCAGTCTGAAGCGCAGGAATCCATCGCGAATTCCGGCATTCAGCTCGCCCGGATCGTTGAAGCAAATGGTATCCTTGCGCTGAGCCTCAGTGCCCATCCCGACAATGGGAATCCCGTTGAGGATACACTCCGTAGCGTTGCCTCCGCAGAGCACATCATCCCATGAGCAATTGACATTGCCGTCTTTCCATCCGTACAGATACATGGGCTGCTGATTATAGCCGGGACCTGTGGTTATCGTCACCACGATGCAGACTTGCGAGCACGGCTCCCATGGCGTGTTCAGAAACTCAACGCCATCGTCGCCCACGTCACTGTTCGGCGTTAACGGAACCGCTTCTTCCCCGACGGTATCGCCCAGCCAAGCAATGTTATTCCGGCTTACCGGATTTGCCGGACCGCCGTTATCAAAATTCTCCGTCGGATAGCATCCGTCCAAATCACCGTAGTCGTAGCCGAGCAGTCCACCTGAGCCACAGTAGAGAACCACGGGCAGGAAGTTGACTGTCCACGGCGCATCCGATTGCATACCGTGTTCATCAATCGCGTAGACGATGCAGCGCCAGCTATCGCCCACATCGGAATCGCCCGCCGGAACACAGGAACCGGTGTGATTTGTAAAATGCGGTCCGGCCTGTTCATCGTCCACGAAAACTCCACTGGTCGAAGCATTGGATACCATCCAGCGGTAAGTATAGGAAACAAGATTGTTATCCGGATCTGCCGGGATGGGACCGGTTGCATTGACGCACATGTCGGAGATGTCATCCACACAGTAGGTGGAATCGCCGGTTGGCGTGTACGGCGGATAATTGCAGATTTGATCATGCACGCGATAGGTGACCACAAGCTGCGAACGGTAAATCGTTGTCGCCCAAGTGCAAACACTGTTATAGGAATCTATATTGACGCGAACATCAACCCAGCCGTTGTCTAAAATCGCCGCCGGAGAAACATCAAAAATAGTCATGTTCCACGTGTGACTTGTACCTAACAGATTACCGGGGCTCAATGAAAGGTTGTCTGCATAAACGCTATCGCGCTCACAGGATTCCGGATGACCGGGATGACTAATATCGCAATCGGCTTCATCCACGTCGTAGGCGCATACATAAAGCCGCACGGACGACACACAAATGCCGTTCGGATTAATGTAGCCGGGCCAATCGTGACGCCAACCGAAATCCTGATTGTGCCAACTGTAATAGCCAAAACCATACAGCGGCTGCCCGGCAACACACGGACTATTCGCGGTAAAGGGGCCCTCATAGTACGGTGCGTCATCGGTGGAATCGGTGGTCTGCACCCAAGAGAACGATCCATCGGGATTGTTGTACAAGGAGTCGTTAGCGGCGTAAGGTGACGGACAAGGCGAACCGCATTCCCAAATGTCAAGCTCATACGGACCGGCGCCGGTGGCTAATTGGGTCTCGATAATGAGATAATAAGTTCCCGTGGCCAGCGAAACACAGTTAATCAAAGAGTAGACGCCTCCGGACGGACAACTGTTGTTATCTGACGCAATCACGGTTCCCGAACAGCATCCGGTTCGCAGATAGATTCTCGTATCCGTGCCGTATTCCACTGGTGTCGCACAAGTCGCGAGCGAGTAGAGCGCCGGGCGGGTAATGTGAATCTCGTAGATGTGATCTGCACTCGCTCGCACGCTGCAATCGTTTCCTGCTCCGATCAGAGTCGTCGCATTGTGATACGGCAAAGTAGCCACCACAAAATCAGCGACACACTCATCTAATGGGCCTAACCACTCGCCTTTGTCTTCGATCTGCAGTTCCTCC
>JAGVEU010000018.1 GCA_020057985.1 Calditrichota bacterium
CTTCTTATGCCCCTTTCAATGGCCTTGCCGCCGACATGCTTTCGGATTCCACCGCAATGAAGTTGCCGGAATAGCGTAGACAAAATTGGACTTGACTTTATCATTGTTCTTTGGTATGTTTTACAAGGATCTCCCTCCACGAATAGTGGGGGGATGAAGGGAAGTGAGCGCGTTCACAACTCAGAGGAGGCGGTCAATGGTTGCGGGTTTGAACATCACATGGGGATACAGTCTTTCGATCAACCGGAAGGCACGAGATAAGAATAGCCTTGTCACAAATCGTGGCAAGGCTTTGTTTTTTCTGAAAAAGGACGCGAAATGAAACGGATTATTGTGGGTTTGCTGGGGTGTTGCTTGGTTGCCGGGTTTCTGAATGCTCAGCCACCGGACATTTTGTGGACACAGTCCTATGATTGGCCTGGCAGTCAAGCAGTATTTGCTGCCTCTGAATTAATTGATGGAAGCCTCATTATGGCGGGCTGGACTGGTGACGCGGACCTTACAAGAACGGATGCGATACTAATTCGTGCCGACTCTAATGGTGACACGATATGGACTCGCACATACGGTGACTCCCTCAGTACCAATTTCGCCGCACTGAAGAGAATTGGTAACGCAGGTTACATTGCTGCAGGAACGGCCCACGAGGCTGTTACACATCACAGCCAGTTTTATGTGGTCAGAGTAGACATGGAGGGTGGTGTGTTGTGGACCCGCCGCATCGCGGACCCCAATGCTGTGGATGTCGCTTCAGATGTGGAACCTACTCCCGACGGAGGATTTGTTGTTTGCGGATACTCCAGTCGGACAAGCGAACCGGTAAGCCAAATCTACATCGTGAGACTCACCGCTGACGGCGATACATTGTGGACACATTTCTACAGACAACCCGGTCCCATTCCATACATGACAGGAGCTTACGATATCGAACCTGTCGGCGAAGGAGGCTTCATAGTTGCAGGCTTTAAGCGCCTTTTCACAAATGAAAGTGCTTATATCATGCGGATTGATGAGATCGGTGACACCCTATGGACCCAAACGTTGACGGATCAGCAACATTTCATCAGGAAGATTCACGAAACCGTGGATGGAGGATTCATTGTGGCAGGGTATGGATCATCCAATGCCTTGCTCACGAAATTGGATCGGGAGGGCACACTTGAGTGGCAGCGTAGCTATCCTCTCAGCGGCTCACGCTCCAGCAGTTTGGCGGATCTGCAACTTGCAGCGGGGGGGGGTACATCGCTGTGGGGTCTGCTTCCTCGACAGACTCTCCGCCACACGAATGCTACTTCGCCATGAGAGTGGATGATGCAGGTGATACGTTGTGGACAGAAACGATTCCAACAGTTCCATTTGGCGGAGCAACCAGTGTCGTGCAAACGCGCGACCGAGGATTCTTGGTTGCGGGCATGGTCGCAGGATCTGGACCCAATGGCAGCACAGTTTATCTGGCTCGCCTAAGTACAGATCCGAACTCTGTTCAGCCAAGGATCCCTTCCGTCCCAACCTATTGCCTTTCGCAGAACTATCCGAATCCGTTCAATAGTTCAACTCACATCCGAATTGAGATTCCCCGCGCTTCAAGAGTGACACTCACGATCTACAATTCACTTGGTGAAAAAGTGAGCGTGGTCGTTGATGATTTGCTTCGGCCGGGGAACCACGTTCTTCGTTTCAATGCTGGAGATTTGTCTTCAGGAAACTACTTTTACCAGTTGTATACAGAGAGTCATCGGGAAATACGAATGATGACCCTTGTGAAATAGGCTCGTTATCGAAAACAACAATTCTCGAAAGAAGGAAACATGAGAGTCCGCATCCCCCCTAAATATGGTCTTGCTGTGCTATTGTCGTTTCTTACGCTGGGTATGGTCAAATCCTGGGCCAGCGTTGGATTGCTTGAGGCAACACGGGCTTTGGACATGGTGACCGTTGACACCAAGAGCTTTGATGAGGAAGTCCGGTTGGCGACCTATCGTGATGCGTTGCGATCGAAATTTCCCGAGATTACGGCGGACAGCTTGCGCATTTTCGTGGAGGACCGAAATGGTCCAATTGGAAGCTTCGTTCGACTTCAGCCATACTATCGGGGCTTTCCCGTCGTGAACAGTCTGGTTGTACTCGCGATTGATCGACAGGACAAGGCCGCGTACGCGACGGCGCATTACTATATGGGTGTAGATCTGGGAGATGAAACCTACATTCATATGGACTCTCTTGCCCTTGTTGGTTTCGTAAGAACACACTGGCTGGAAGCCAGCGATGATTCCTTCGTGCATGCCGTACCGTGCATTGTACCTTTGACCGATGAATCTGGGATTATCACACCGTTATATGCGATCGGAGCAAATTCGGCATATCGTTATCCATCCAGGTACCTGAACTGGGCGACGGGGGATACGCTGATGCTGTTGTATCCAGTGTCACATCAGGTCAGCATCCCCGTCCATGTCTGGACAAAGGCTCGTGTTCCAACGGATTCGCCTGTTGAATTCACAGATTCTCCAAATATTGGGGTAAGCGCCACGTATAATCAGTTAGGTCCAATCGAAGTGTGCGATGATCCCATGAACGGATATTGCACGATCGATGCCGGCTACTCTGCGTGGAGATTGATTTTCGACGCAAGGGTGCATAGTTCGGAATTCAACTGGCTCCGTGTTTTCTACGACAACGATCCGGGTGATTGCCAGTACTGTGTAGCTTGGGGCAGCCCATATTCCCGAACATACGGGTGGTACGCGCCGGGAAGTCCCTCAACGATCACCGTTGATATTGACAACTGGGATCGGAGCCAGTGGGACGATCCTGTGGCGTTGTACAATGCAAACACGGCATTTCAGTGGTACGCACAATTCTTCCCGGAAGTAGATCAACCAGGATGTGATATCATCACGTCGTGGGACAGCAGGATCGCCGCGGAGGTATCAAAATGGTCATGGAGTCAGCCCATGCGTTGTGCCATGTGGTTCGGATGGAACAATAATGAGCATTTTTGGGCGCAGTACCGAGATGTCTTATTCCATGAGTACGGACACGTGTGGCAGACCCGATGGTACGACTGGAACCACTGGGGCTCTTTACAAAATCCGTGCGCGGAATGGGCCAACTTGCAGGAAGGTTGCGCCCAATTCGTTGCCGCTTGCCTTGCGAACGACGATGGACATACAATCTCCCCGGGTGGCAATCTAGACAACAGCCAGTTTGACCAAGCAACATATCGGTATGGGAATAGACTCAACCTCCCCTGCGTCTATCCACATAACCGCGGGTACATCATGACTGGTGGCTTGTGGGACATGCGTGACAATATTGAGGCTTACGGCATTCTGCCGCAGGGATTCACCTCAGCGACGGACTGGGCGCACTATCTCGTGGCCGGCTCGACTTCCACAATGCCATTGACCTTTGCATCCATGGCCGAGCAGATTCTCTTGTTGGACGAGTTGGCCGCGCATGATCCCAACGGCTTTGACCTAACAGACGGAACCCCGAATGGCCAAGCGATATACGATGCATTGATCGTCAAAAGAGAAATTCCAGATCCGACAGATCTCTTCCATTTCTACAGATGTCCGCCAACGCCTCAGACTTTGACGTCTACAACGGTCAATGCCCTTGAGCCATCTGGCAGCATCAACTTGTGCAGAGGGAATTTCGGTATGTACTCCGTCTATGACGGAGGTGAAGGGATCAAGTTTGCGTGGTCCATGGACGAAGGTACGACTTGGCGGCAAAGCACACTTGCGTGGTCTCCAAATGACCGCCACCCTTGCATATCAGTCTTCAAGAACTCCAATATCGACGAAGTGCACATAACGTGGGATGAGTTCAATCTCAGAACTGGCGGTCTCTCATATCTGCAACGTGTCCTGCTCACATTCAGTTCATCGTCCAACTGCGCACCACCCGCCCTGAGACTCAATGAGTATGTTCCTTCGTCGAACGCGTACGACGGAGCAAAGGCTCCAGTCTACATTACTCAAGGGGCAACGAGGTTGCTGTTTGCAGGAAGGTCATATGATTGGGTTCCCACTGACAATGGATTGTGGTACAGGCAGTACTCTCCGTCTGACATGAATCAAATAATGGAGACCAACCGAGTGCCCGGGTCGGTTAACCAACACGTTACATCTTTGGCAGCCTGCTACAGCAGTCATGCTCCCATGGAACAGAATCCGTGTATGGTGTGTGTCGTATGGATTGCAGACAACAACGTATACTGCCGTATTGGCGGACAACATTTCTACCAAATGCCTCCTAACTGGCAATCAACACTGCATCTTGTAGCGACAGGACAAGAGGAGAAAAGTAATGTCACAGTGGCGTATTCCCCTGATTTGAGAAGGCTCTTTGTCGCTTGGGAAGAAACGAGCGGCACACCTGCTCAAAGCTGCATTGTAACTCGTGCTGCCTATTGGGGGGCGTTCGGGGAAGAACCCGCTGGATGGACAATTCCACACTACATTACACCTGCCCGTTGTCAGGACTTCCACTCTCCGAGTGTCAGCCCGTTCTGGGATGGCTATACACCTGTCAATCACCTTCCTTGTGGACTGGCATTTGAGTCAAAATATAACTTTGAGTCACATTCATCAGTTAAGTTCTGCCCGTATGACGCGCGCAACATTCAACAACAACATTGGGACTCACCTCTGTACGTTGGACAAGGACAATCCGTATCTTTGACGAATGCTACAGAGGAGAATGGATACGCACTTTTGGCTATGAGAGGTACCGAAAACCCGCCGGCTTATGATATTGTTCACTACGATGTGCGCAATGTATATTCACCTGCTGCGCCAACAACCTCAGATCTATACTCTTTCTCAAAAGTAAGCCGCCATTGAGCAGGTCTGCTTGATTCATTGTGGGTTCTCTTGACCGCCGAGCAGGGTTAAGGTCCTCCGCAAC
>JAGVEU010000308.1 GCA_020057985.1 Calditrichota bacterium
ACCGACACCGCAGATTCAGATCAGCACGGCTTTGGGCAACACGCCCGACGTGGGGGGAGATATTTTCCTTTCCTCCACTTTGTGGGGGAAATACAAAGGGGGTGAAATGAGAAAACTGGCACAATCACTGTTGTACTTTCGAGATAGGCTCTGAGACCCTGCCGCAATCGAAGTCGCCTTCCCTTCAATGCCTGACCCCGAAAATCGTCTTACCTTGATCCGTGAGATCTCTCGCAGCGGCATTGCAACCGTCTGGGAGGCTTACGATGCCGGTCTGGATCGCAAGGTTCTGGTCAAGTCCATTTCGCCGCAATACGCCCGCGAATCTGACCTTCGTGCGAGGTTTGAGCGAGAAGCCCGCGCCATTGCCCGTCTGTCACACCCATCAGTGGTGCAGATCTATGACCTGCGCGTAACCAATGACGAACTCTCGCTGGTTCTTGAGTTCGTGGACGGAGTTACCTTAGGAGCCTTGCTGAAGGATCGTGGCACACTGCCTGTCGAAGTCGCCGTTGCAGTCGCGTCCGAGATTCTTTCAGGACTTGAGATTGCACATACTGCCAGAATTGTGCACCGTGATCTCAAACCGGACAATGTCATGATCTCGCGGAAAGGTGAGGTGAAGATCACGGACTTCGGACTTGCCACACTTAAAGATCTTCCCACGGTAACTGTGGAAGGGATGGTGGTTGGCACTCCGTCCTATATGGCGCCGGAGCAGGCGGGAGGCGGGGAGGTTACGCCTCGCACCGATCTCTTTGCTCTGGGTCTAATGCTCTTTGAAATGCTGACTGGGCAAGTCGTAATTCCCGGCGCGACACGCGCTGAGGCGTATGTGAATGCGCTGAACTATGCTGCGCCGCGTCTTGAACTATATGGGGATGCAATCCCTGAGACTCTCCGACCGGTACTTGCCAGACTGCTCGAAAAGTCACCCGACAAGCGGTACGCAACTGCGTCAGAAGTCCGCGCCGCCCTTGCCGCTTCCCAGCCTCAAGTTGCTCTTCCAATTGCCTTGCTCAGAGATTACTTGTCGGGGGAGCCGGTCTTAAGACCTGTTGCAAAGAAGGCGGTTACTTCGCGCGTTCGGCCACTATGGCTTCAAAGGTTCGCTTGGATTACCGGAGCGTTGATTATCATCTTACTCGCTTTTCATTTCGGCACCATTCGAAGACCACTTCCAAAATCGGTTCAAGAAACGGATGGCCGCAAGGATTCACTCACTCATATTGCTCAAGACTCCTTTCTGACAAGCTCAGTTGCTGCTGATTGCACACATCTTCTTGCACAGGACGATGACAAGCAATTAGAAGAACCAGTGGAAGTGAAGCAGAATCGGCTTCCGGATCTCGTGAGTCGCATTCCGACAGACACGGCGAGCACTCCATCCGCAACCCTCTTACAAGATGGGTTCTTATTTGTTCAGTGCAAGCCCTGGGCGCGAATCTTTCTCCGCGATTCCCTCTGGGGAACTACACCCCTTGCTTTACCACTCAAAATGACCGCCGGTACTTATGATCTTGTGTTGGTTAACCCTGAGATTCAGCATCCCATTATAAGGAATGTGAAAGTCAGATCAGGTCAGACTGATAGCGTGAACGTAAATCTTTATGATTTTGTGGGCAGAATACGTGCGTATTCTGTCAAACCGTGGGCAGATATGTATGTAGACGGAATATTTGAATTGCGAACTCCGTCTTCAAAAACCATTTACAGACCCTTCGGTAAGCATATCATTGCCCTGAAACATCCGGATCTCCCTCCCGATACTATTGAGATTACGCTTCGTCAAGGCGATCCGATCTTTGAAATTCGTGCCGATCTGACTGACACTACACCAAAAACAAAGAAACAGAATTGATTCTGTGTGATATTATTACATAATAACTCGCCGAACATACTTACGGCAAATCAGTTATGCACGTTTCATCGCGTCGAGATTGCGACTGATGAGCGCGCCACCAAGCAGGCATTGCGGGAACCTGCCCCGCCTGAAGTGAGTATATCTCTGCAATTGACAGAATTGAATTTCATAAGCAAATATAGGAAACACTAAATGATCCAACTGTCTCAGGTAACAAAGTCATACAACGGTGCGAAGGCGGTTGACGGGATCAACTTGACCATTCAAAAGGGCGACATTCTGGGTTTCCTGGGTCCGAACGGAGCAGGAAAGACAACCACGATGCGCATGCTCACGTGCTACATGCCACCGACGTCCGGAACCATCAGCGTGGATGGTTTCGATGTGAGCGAGCAGTCAGTTGAAGTTCGCAAGAAGATCGGATATCTACCGGAAATGGCGCCGGTGTATCCGGACATGAACGTCGTGGATTATCTTCAGTATGTCAGCGCACTCCGCGAGATCCCCATCGAGAAGAAGTCGAGCCGCATCAAGGAAATCATCGGACAATGCGGATTGGAGAAGGTGCTCAGCAAGGACATCGGCCAGTTGTCCAAGGGATACCGTCAGCGTGTCGGTCTTGCACAGGCTATGATCCACAATCCGGACATCCTGATCTTCGACGAGCCAACTGCCGGTCTTGATCCCAATCAGATTGTCGAGATTCGGACCCTGATCAAGGAACTTGGCCGCGAACGAACCGTCATATTATCCACGCACATTCTGTCTGAGGTTCAAGCCACATGCTCGCGCATTGTGATTATCAATCAGGGCAAAATCGTCGCCGATGACTCGCCCGAAGGACTGCAAGCTGATGTCGCCGGTCGCACCGTGCTGCTGGCAACTCTCAAAGGCGCAACGTCTGACGCCATGAGCAAGACCCGCTCTTTGTCCGGTGTTGAAAATGTTCGCGAGTTTCATAGTGAGCGAGGCACGATCGGTTTGCGCATCGAAATCGGACAAGGGAAGGACATTCGCGAGGATTTCTTCCGCCTTGCGGTTCGGGAAAGCTGGGTTATCTTCGGAATGAACCAGGAAATCCACAGCCTCGAAGACGTTTTCCACAAACTGACTATGGGCTGATCGCTCCTGCTGTTCAACTTTACATGACAAAATTTACAACCATAATATCGCGCTGAAACGGAAACGATGCACAACATTATCTGCATTTTCAAGCGGGAGTTTCGTTCCTACTTCGACTCTCCCATCGCCTACATCGTGCTCACTTTCTTTCTGCTCATCGCGGGCTACTTCTTCTCGACCAATCTCTTTCTCATGAATCAGGCAAACCTGCGGACACTGTTCGGTGTTGTTCCGTTGCTGTTTGTTTTTTTCATCCCCGCCATCTCCATGCGGTTGATTGCTGAAGAGAAGAAATCCGGAACGATTGAGCTGCTGTTCACCTATCCCATCAAGGATACTGAAATTATTCTCGGCAAATATCTGGCCGCTCTTGTCTTGATCGGAGTCATGCTCCTGTTCACGACCGTCTATGCATTCTCGGTGAGCGCACTTGGGGACATGGACGCCGGTCAGGCGTTTGCGGGCTATATCGGTCTGCTGCTGTTGGGCGCTGCCTATCTTGCGATGGGAATTTTCGCATCGTCCCTCACGGAAAACCAAATTGTTGCCTTTATTGCGGCGCTGGCAATCTCATTCTTCTTCTTTATTCTCGACAAGATTCTGTTCTTTGTACCTGCGTCACTTGCCAGTATACTTGAGTACCTTTCGATCGAGTATCACTTTCAGAATATCGCCCGTGGCGTGATTGATACGCGTAACCTTATTTACTACGGGTCTGTGATATTCATCGGCCTGATGCTCGCCAGTCACATGCTGTCGCGCCGAAAAGGCGACTGAAGTATGCTCTTGCTGTACATGGCGCTCTTTCGAGGCGCTGATCGAATCAACAGTATCTGAACACAAATTATTAAGCGATTCAGCATAGATTATGAAAAAGAAAACCTGGTCTGTTTCCTCCGTCTCAAACCTCCTGGTGGTGATTGCGATTGTGGTCGTGATTAACCTCATTGGTCTGCGAGTGTTTACTCGTGCGGATCTGACGGAGAATAGCATTTACACCCTTAGCAAAGCTTCCCGGAATACGGTTGCCGATCTATCCGACCGCCTGACGGTCAAGGCTTATTTTACCAAGGATCTGCCGCCACCCTATAATGCGAATTCGAGGTACGTCAAAGACGCGCTTGGAGATTATGCCGCGTATGGCCAAGGCATGTTCCATTACGAATTCGTAGATCCGGTTGATGAGAAGAGCCTTGAAGAAGAAGCACAACGCTATCGTATCCAACCGGTGCAAGTCAATGTGCTGGAGAAGGACAACGTCCAACTCAAGAAAGTCTACATGGGGCTTGTGCTGATCTACGGCGACAAGCATGAGACGCTTCCGCTGATCCAGAATGTGGACAATTTCGAGTATGAAATGACGTCCGCCATCAAACGGTTGGTGGCCGAGAAACTCCCGCGAGTGGGCTTTCTTGGAGGATTCGCCACTCCGGATCTCGGACAAGACATGCGCAATATCACCTCCGAACTCGCCAAGCACTACCAAGTGACTCCGATCAACTTGAATGCCGGAAGTGAGTTAATTGATAAGACGCTCGATGTTCTTTGCATCGTTCAGCCGAAAGAGAAATTGGACGACTGGACTCGATTCTGTATAGATCAATACATTATGGAAGGCGGAAAGGTCGGATGGTTTATCAACAAAGTCAAGGCTGACGTGCAGACCTCTCAAGCAAGCATTATTCAGCTCGGAATTGATGAACAGACACGACGCTACGGTTTCACGGTGGCCAACAATTTGGTAACGGATCTTCAAGCCTCCATGATCAACGTTCAGCAGAATCAAGGCTTCTTTACAATCACAAACATGGTTCGCTACCCATGTTTTCCGGAGGTAACCAAGTTCAACAACAACCAGCCCATCGTAAAGGACTTCCGCTCGCTCAACATGTTCTTTCCCAGTTCGGTGGATACGCTGACTCCAGCATCGGGTAAAGTGGCAATCTCGCCGCTCTTCTTCAGTAGTGACAAAACCAAGATTCAACAAGGACGCTTTGACATTAATCCGATGACACGAGCCACGATGGAAGAGTTTACCGGTGGCAGCAAGATCCTTGGAGCAACATTCGTCGGCACATTTGCCTCAGCCTTTGAGGGAAAGCCTGTGCCTCATCCGACGGACAGTACGGCAAGCATTCCTTCAGTACAGGTGCTGACCATGAGTCCGGAGACTCGCATGGTGGTTGTCGGCGATGGAAATTTTGTGCAAGGACAGTATGCTCAAGGCGGTCCGAATCAAGTGCTTTTCCTCAATGCAGTGGATTGGCTGAGTCAGGACAGCGACATGATTACCATTCGTTCCCGTGAGGCGGCAGTTCGTCCGCTCAAGCCTGATATTTCCGACGGCACCAAGCAAACAGTGAAGTATGCAAATATCGTCGGTCCACCCATCTTAGTGCTTCTGCTTGGCTTGTTCCGTTGGACCGCAAAGCGGAATCGCCGCAAGGGGGTGATACTATGAAGCGGAATCTCATTCTGATCGGTGCCTTTGCACTTCTGCTAATTGTATATCTCCTCACAAGATCAAGCGAGCAGGTTGTTTCAACGGATCGCCCGTTTATTCAGTGTGACAGCGCAAAAGTGACCTCCATCAAGGTTGAAAACAAGGACGGAAAGATCGAACTGGCGAAGCAAGGCGAGGATTGGACGGTGGTTGGGGCAACGGAATATCCCGCAAACAAACGCAGTGTCGGCGACGCTGTAAGTAAGCTTGGGCAGATGAAGAAGTTGTCAATGATTACTGAGAAATCTGATCGGTATGCTGAGTTCGAAGTGGACGATGAAACGGCAACGCGCGTCAGTGTAACTCAACAGGGGAAGACCACCGTTTTCCTGCTTGGAAAAGCGGGTTCTTCGATGCAGACGAGTTTTGCGCGGCTACAAGGATCGAAAGAAGTATGGGAGATCGGTGGCAACTACGCCGGAACTCTTAAGAAGAAACCAACCGAATGGCGCGACAAGACAATCACTGACCTCAACATGGCGGATATCAAGAAGGTCACTCTTCAGTATCCGAAAAATGTGATTTCGCTTGCACTCGTGGACAGCGTTTGGAAAGTGGACGCGGGCAAGGCGCAATTCGACGGGGACAAATCACTCGTGGAGCGACTTACAAGAATGATCTCGAAGATCTCTACCGTTGAGTTTGCGGATACTCTTGCTCCGGATGCGTTCAATAATCCCGAACTCCATTTAGTCGTTGAGCTTTCCAGTGGCGATCCCATAGATTTCAAGTTGATTCCCAAAGATGCCGAGGGGAGCCAGTATTTTCTGCGCAAAGCGGGCGCTCGAACCGATTTTGTAATCTACAAGGCCACGTACACTGCACTGGCCAAAAAGGCCGATGACTTCAAGAAGAAAGAGGATGAGCCAGCCTCCGCATCTGCAAAGAAGCCACGAGTGTAGGCGAGCTTAGATAGAACTTCTGAGAAGCCTCGGGATCGCGCTGCGAACGCTGAACAAAATCATCGTCCGCAGACGATCCTGAGGCTTTGTCTTTATCAATCTTGAGAATAAACATGCCAAGCAAAGACCCATGGTGGACTTCCCGCCGCCTTCAAATCTCCGCGTTACTCCTGTTTGTAGCAATCGTGTATCTTCCCGGTCTTAGCGGGGATATTGTCAGCGACGATCACTATCTCATAGATCAGCGCCAGCATGTCTATGAGACGCCGGGATCTTGGCTTTCTTTGGTGAAGAATGTCTATTGGTGGAATGCCAACAACCCGACGGCGCGACAGGAGTTGTATCGCCCGTTGATGTCCCTCTCGTTCTGGGTTGAATACAAACTCGGCGGACTTTTCCCTTTCGTGTACCATCTCTCTAATTATCTTGTGCATCTGACAAATACTGCCCTTGTTTATGTCTTGATGCTATCTGTGGTTGGTCAAGGTATGGCGCTTGTCATTGCGGCTCTGTCCGGGGTCTGTCCTGTGGCATTGACCTCGGTGGGTTGGATATCGGGTCGGACGGATCTGTGGGCTTCGCTCTTCATGCTGCTGTTTCTGATTTTGTTCAGAACTGCGCTTACTTCAAGGAGTCGTTGGCCAATCATTGCGTCAATGGCCAGCTTGTTTCTGGGTCTGGCATCAAAAGAAATAGCGATCATTGCCCTTGTTCTTGCGTGGCTACTCGATCAGGTTTCGCCAATCAGTGTACCTAAGCGTGGAGTAATCAAGCGCCCTGTATGGCACTATCTTGCGGCTGCCTTGCCTGTGGTTGTATATTTCGTTGTTCGCAAGAAAGTGGTTGGCGCTCTTCTTTCGGTTGGCGGCATCGAGGGATCAACTTCCTCCAGCCTGCCGTTTCTTGCGGAGAGATACCTGCGAACCCTGCAACATGCCCTTTTCCCCGCGCACTACAACTTCTACTCGGAAATTCTCTGGAGCAATCCGGGATCACGCGGTGTTGGTTTCATCGCCGGTTGGATAGTTTTTCTCGCGCTTGTCGTCTTCGTTTCCCTTGGCTTACGACGCAAGCAGCTTTGGGCATTTGGTGCGGCGTGGTTTGGTCTCACTCTCCTCCCAGTCTATGGGCTTGGTCATTCCTTTGGGCCAATCGTGGATTTCTATGCCTATGCGGGTCTCCCAGGATTGTGGCTGTTCGTGTTTGATGGCTTGCGAAAGATTCTACCGAAGATTTCGGTGGGGGAGGCGACGATCCAACGAACATCCCGCTATGGTGTTGTCGCATTGGCGCTCGTCTTCGGAGTGCTCACGTCGCTGCGACTTCCGATCCTGTCTTCTGATCTTGCCCTCGCTCGGCAGTGCGCTGAGCGCGAGCCGAATTCGATAACTGCGCTTACAAAATACGGAGAAGTTCTTGATGCGAAAGGTAACCGTGCAGAAGCTCTGCAATGGTTCAGCCGCGCGATTGAACTTCATCCCACTGCCTGGGAGCCGCACTGCAAGATCGCAGGTCTCTTTCTTGATCAAAACGACGTAGTGAGCGCTGCTCCACATGCCGATGCGCTTGCGGAGCTTGCCCCGCGCCAACTTGAAGCGCAAGTCATGATTGCACGATTCTATTACGAGGCGAATCATTGTCAGGAGGCTGTGCAACAGTATCAGTACGCGTTTTCACTCGGCGAGCCGCGCGCAGAGACGTTGTTTGATTGCAGCCTCGCGCTGATCTGCGCCGGTATGGACAGCACCGCCGTTGAAGTTCTG
>JAGVEU010000091.1 GCA_020057985.1 Calditrichota bacterium
CTCCCCCAGCACAACCTCCCATCCGCTAAGACCTGCCGCAACAGTGAATTGTCATTGCGAGGAGTCCCGCAGTTGCGGGACGACGAAGCAATCTGCGCGCCAACATCGCAAGAGCGTAAATCGAGATTGCTTCGTCGTGCTCCACACCCCGCATCACCTCTCAGCACTCCTCGCAATGACACGGTCTGGGCTTTTTCAACAGTCCCGAGAGCAAGGGTGTTACAGAAGCACACCGAACAGGATATCTCCGCGCGTTTCGGTTAGACGCACCGGTAGAATCTGATTATGCAGCGTCCGGCTGCCGGTGACTTGCACTTTCATATAGTTGCCCGTGTGCCCTGTCCAGTAGTCGTGCTCTTCATCCTCGAAGAGCACGTTCACGATGTCTCCGACATGATTTTCATAAAAAGCACGCTTCTTGCGAGACGAGAGATCAATCAGTTTGCGCGCCCGCGCTTTTTTTGTATGCGGATCGACCTTGGGCTTGAGGTCTTGCGACTTTGTCCCCGGACGGTCAGAGTAGCTGAAGACGTGGAAGTAATAGATCGGCAGCTCGGTAAGCACTTCTTTGGTGTGTAGGAATTCATCTTCCCCTTCACCGGGAAAGCCGACCATGATATCAGCTCCGATCCCCACATCGGGAATCGTTTTGGCCGCCCACTCGATGAACTTGCTGAACGCCGTGATCGTGTGCTTGCGCTTCATCGCCTTGAGGATACGGTCATCGCCGCTCTGCAGGGGCAAGTGCAAATATGGCACCAGCTTCTCGGATGACGCCATGTAGCGTACCAACTCCGCACCAATGGTCGTCGGTTCGATCGAGCTGATTCGTATCCGCGCCAACCCGTCAATCTTCTCCAATTCGCTGATTACCTGCAGCAGCCGCTTGCCGTCATTCCTATAGGTACCCAGATTTACGCCCGTAATTACCAACTCGCGATGCCCGAATTCGACCAACTCGCGGGCTTCGCGAATAATATCTGCAAAGGTGCGGCTGCGAGCGCGTCCACGCACGGTGGGGATAATGCAGAAAGAACAATAGTAGTTGCAACCGTCCTGAATTTTGAGATTGGCTCTGGTGTTGAAACTGTACAGCCCGGAAGATTCAATAGTGAATTCCTCCTGCGGCAATTCACGTGAATGGATCACCACGGGATCGATCTGTTTGTTTAGGCCGTCAAGATGATCGACCACCTTCAGTTTGTGTTCGTTGCCGATGATCAAGTCAACCCCCTTGATTTGCCTGATCACTTCCAGCCCAATCTGTGAGTAGCAGCCAACGACGGCGACATAGGTCTGCGGATTTAATCGGAGCGCTTGTCGGACTGCCTGGCGACATTTGGCGTCGGCTTGCTCGGTGACGGTGCAGGTGTTGATGACAGTCAGATCGACCGGTTCGCCGAACTCGACAATGTCATACCCGCGCATCGATAGCGTCTTGGCAATAATCGCCGTTTCCGCCTGATTCAGCCGGCAACCAAGTGTATGTAGTGACGCACGAAGCATGATGTGGAATCTCTCAAGCCTGATTCACGATACTCGACAGCAGTCAATGGCCGCAACAATGGAGTACTTCACTCCATTTAGCCGCGGAGCAATATACCGTGGCAACAGCAAACGGTCAAGATGTACGGGATGCGGTTTAGCTCCTGACGGCGCTGATTCCTTCCCTTGCAAGCGTCAAAACCGCGAAGAGGCTTGACCTACAAAACCAAGGCATAATCCAAATTCATCGGTTCACAGCGGAGTATAGTCATACCCAATTCGCCAGTAGAACTGGCCGATCTCTCCCAGACTGTTTGTTAAGATCTCTTTGTTAATCTCCCCCATTATCGAAAAACGTTGGGTTACCCTACCTTCGTCGAGCCGATCCTTGGTGAAACTGATCACGATCCCGTCACGGCCTGCGGCTTGGCCGGGAGAAGTCCAAGAATCCCACATCAGACTGTTGCCTCCGACCAGATTTAGTGCGGCAACATCCGCTAATTCCCTTCCGCCGTCGGGGCCATAAAAGCTGGCCTGACTTGCCAACCAGTATTGGTCGAGGCCGATGATTATCGGTTCGGATCCCGTCTCCCTTTCCAATGATGTCTTGATTTCCTCGACCCTTTCTCCGAATGCTTTCCAGGCGATGGGCAACTTCATGCCATCGGCCTTCGTCGAACCAGGCATCCCGGCGACCAGGTAGCTGAAGGCAAATACGTAAGCGACCAACAGAAGCGAGGCGGTTGCTGTCCAGAGTTTGGCACGATTCATTCTCCAACTCAGCAGACAGATATGTTCCACACGAAAGACGTTTAGCGCGATGATTGGAAGGATCGCCAGCCAGATCGGCCCAGTCCAGCTTAGTTTGTGCTGGCCAATAAGGCTGTGGACTACGAATACAGTCAATGGAGCGGCACTGAAAATGCCGGTGAAGAGAGACATACGCGGTGTCGTCGCATTGTCAGAGTCAGTCCTGCTGAAACGCTGCCAGCAGTATCCTAAAGACTTCAGCGCCTCGAAAAATCCAAGCGGCGTGATGAGAAACATCGCGCTACCGATGAGTATGTGCAGATGAAAGTCAATCCCCCCCGACCACCGCCGGGACCCTTGGAATGCAAACGATGCCCAATTGTGTTGAGAATTCCAGAATAGCACCGGCAGAAAAAGGAGGATGCCTATCGCAAAAGCGAGATACGGTTGGGGTCGCAAGAGCCAGTGACGTGAGTCTCTGTCTATGATTAAGAATAGCAGCGTCGCCATAACCATCAGCCCCATCGTGTACTTCGAAAGCATTCCCAGGCTAATGCAAATACCGAATCCGTACCAGGCATTGACCTTGTTCGCGATTACTGCGCGCTCAAGAAAGAAGAGAGCACCCGCCCAGCAGACATAGAAGGGGGCGTCGGGTGTCATTAGGAAGCCAATCGAAACATAGATTGGCAAGACCGCCACGAACAACAATACGAACTTGCCGGCTTTGCTTCCTACGGTATTCACAGTAAAGCGGTACATGAAATAGGCGAATAGAAACCAACCTAGAAAGGCGGGGAGACGAACGGCAAACTCGCTCTTCCCGCAGATGAATTCTGACACATAGATCAGCCACGCCACCATCGGTGGATGATCAAGATAGCCGATATCGAGGTGACGCGAGTAACTCCAGTAGTAAGCTTCCTCAGGAAGCAAGTTTAGCCATCCCAGGAACAACAGGCGAATGAAA
>JAGVEU010000097.1 GCA_020057985.1 Calditrichota bacterium
CGGCCTGATCCTTGAAGTGTTTCATCAGCGCGTGGCTGTCTATGATTCCCGTCGAAGGTGAGAATAGTGCAGCGACTGCTTTCACATCCGGTTCCTGCACCGAAAGCTCCGCGCAATCCACCCAGCGCAAATCCATGACTCCATTTGCTTCTGCATTGGCTCTTAACTTCTCCAGATACTCGCGTTCGCTGTCATCTACTGCCACAATGTACTTACCGATCCGCTGAAAACCAATCGGATATTTCTGCACGAGGGCTTCGATGATCTTGCGACCGGCAATGCACAACCGTGCTTTCAGGGATTCGGGCGTGTAATAAATCCCGGCATGAACAACTTCCGAGTTGCGGCTGGAACTGCCCTGCCCGAACTTGGAGTGTTTCTCAATCACGAGTAGGCTGCCGCGAGGGGCGAGTTCTGCTGCTACAGCCAAGCCTACCACCCCAGCGCCAATCACCGCGTACTTATAGTCAAAAGACATAAGCGTCAGAGCATCTTTTTGAGCATTTATCCATAAGATACTATTTTTCATCAATTAAATCCAGAGGCGAGCCCCGCTGGAAGCATTGATCTTTCCCAAATTATTGTGTATATTGCAGAAAGAAGGACTCTGATCAAACAACATAGGCTAATCCTACCATGTCGCGCCTCCTCTGGATTATTGTATCAATTGCGCTGCTTGCGAGCTTAGGCATTTGGACACTTGGTCGTCTTTGCTGCGAATGCGCCTCCGATGAAGGGGAAGAAGTTGGTCCATACCCGGCAAGCTGGTTCATGCAGCAAAGGCTCTGGCCTGACAACCACATTGCTGTTGAGGATTATCTGCAAGCGCGCCACACAGCCGATGCACTTCGCGCCAACACGCTCGATGATCCGGCATGGATTCAGGCAGGGCCGACAAATATCGGTGGACGAGTGACAGACATTGTGGGACATCCCACGAACTCGCAACTCTATTATGTCGCTGCCGCATCCGGCGGAATCTTCAAGACAACGGATGGTGGCACGACATGGACATCAATCTTCGATGCTGTGCCGACGCTTTCGATGGGGGCAATGGCCATTGATCTTGCCCACCCCGATACACTCTATGCCGGAACCGGCGAAGCAAACTCAGCGGGCTTCAGCTACTTTGGTAGCGGTCTTTATCGCTCGACCGACGCCGGAGTATCTTGGACGCACTTGTGTTTGACCGAGACGCAGTTCATTGCGCGCGTGGTCATAGATCCCTACAATCCAAGCAGCATCTGGGTGGCAGCGATGGGAGAACTCTTTGTCTCCAATTCAGAACGCGGTATCTATCACAGCACGGACGCCGGAACAACATGGGATCGTGTGCTCTTTGTCAATGACTCTACGGGGGCGAGCGATATTATTCTGAATCCCGAGAATACACAGATTGTCTATGCGGCTATGTGGCAACGAATTCGCAATCCGGAGTTTCGCCGAATGGGCGGACGGGGAAGCGGCGTTTTTAAGTCCACAAATGGCGGCGCAACATGGTCACGATTGGTAGATGGTTTACCTCCCATCGGCGAGAACGTGGGTCGAATTGGTTTGGCTCTTTGCGAGACAAATCCGGACATTCTCTATGCGTGCTATGCCGATCATCCCGGTTACTTTCTCGGTGTCTATCGCTCCGCCAATAGCGGAGACACATGGAGCCAAGTCAGTGACAACGGTATCTCAGACATCTACAGCAGCTTCGGCTGGTACTTCGGAAACATCCGCGTGCGACCAGATAATGAGAATATGGTATTTCTCTTAGGGGTTGATCTGGCGCGCTCTACAAATGGCGGACAGAGTTGGACAACCATCGGTGACAATGTGCATGTGGATCATCATGCGCTATGGTTTCATCCAGCATCGCCGGTCAATATCCTCAACGGCAACGACGGAGGTGTCTATCGCTCAACGAATAACGGCAATGCGTGGACTTTCAGGCCGGGATTACACATCAACCAATTCTATGCCGCGACTGTGGATTATCAATTGCCCCAACGACGCTATGGCGGCACACAGGACAACGGCACACTCCGAACCACTACGGGCAGTATTGGCGATTGGGATCATATTTTCGGCGGCGACGGATTCTATGCGCTCGTTGATCCGACCAACTCGAATGTCATCTATGCCGAGTCACAGTACGGTTACTTGGGCCGTTCGACGAACGGAGGAGATAGCTGGAATTTGATTCTCGACGGGATTGACGACAACGAGCGAACGAACTGGTCAACTCCGGTTGCAATGAGCCCTGCAAACTCTCAGCATCTCTATTATGGCGCGGAGCGACTTTATCGGAGCACGAATCGCGGTGACACCTGGACTGCCATCAGCCCCGATCTTACCGATGGCGGCGGAGGCGGCGAACTGATCTTTGGAACCATAACCACCATCGGTGTCTCTGAAGTCAATCCGCAAGTAATCTATGCCGGCACGGACGATGCAAACTTCTGGGTGACAATCAACGGCGGCGTTGCATGGGAAAATCACTCAGCCGGGCTGCCCAACCGTTGGATTACAAGAGTCACTCCCGATCCGGTAACAGCGAGTGTAGTCTATGTAACTGTCTCAGGCTTCCGCAATAACGAGGACGATGCTCATCTCTTCCGCAGCACAGACTATGGTGCAACGTGGCAGGACATCGGAGCGGGACTTCCCCTCGGGCCTCTTAACGACGTCGTGGTTGATCCGCAGCTTCCGTCACAGCTTTACGTAGCGTCCGATTTTGGAGTCTACATCACAACGGATCTCGGAGAGCATTGGTCGGCTCTCGGAGAGAATTTACCGAGCGTTCCGGTCATTGATCTTGTTCTGCACACTCCGTCGCATACGCTGACTGCGGCTACTTATGGACGCTCCATGTATAGTATAGATCTGGCGGAACTTGCAGTTGAAGCTCCCACTTTGCAGCCGGATGGTCATCTGCTGCTCAATTCGTATCCGAATCCGTTTAATTCTCAGACCACAATTTCGTACAGCATTCCAAGATCCGGACAAGTTGAGCTATCCGTCTTTGACATAACCGGACGCCATGTGTCCACGCTGCTTGAAGGTCTCACTACTGCCGGATCCGGTACAATTCAGTGGACTGCGCAGGATCTTCCGTCCGGCACTTACCTGCTTCGCCTAACAGCCGCGGGGCAAACACAGTTGCACAAAATTCTCTTACTGAAATAGACTGATGAATTCGTTTTGCACACGTTCGCTTGTCAGGGTATGCTCCACGTTTGTCCTCGCATTCCTTCTCATAGGCTGGAATACGAGTTATGCAGACACTCTGCGAGTGGCAACCTATAACGCTTTGAACTTTCGGGGGAGTCAGGACAACAACCGAATTCAGTACTTTCGCAGAGCGATGCAGTGGATCAGTCCCGATGTCGCAGTGATGCAGGAAATGATTAGTCAGCAAGCGGTGAATATGATGCGCGACTCCGTCTTCTTGAGGCTGAATGATGATTGGGTATCCGAGCCATTCATAAATGGACCCGACACAGATAATGCGCTCTTCTATCGCACATCCAAAGTAATCTTTGTATCGCAACGTGCCATTCACACTCAACTGCGCGATATCACTGAGTATGTAATTCAGCCGCTGTCTCTCGATTCAACGGAGCAACTTCGACTCTACTCCGCGCATTTGAAAGCCAGTGAGGGCACGGAAAATGAGGAGCGCAGACGACAGGAGTGCCTGATCTTGCGCGCACAACTTGACCTGCTCCCGCAAGGCTCACTATTCATGATGATGGGCGATTTCAATCTTTACACCTCTGATGAATCTGCCTATCAACTACTGCTGTCGCCGGATCCGAATCCGAATGGCCAACTCTTCGATCCGATAGACTCGCCGGGTGACTGGAATAACAATTCTTCATTTGCGCCGATCCACACTCAATCCACACGTACGACAGACATCGGCGACGGTGGCGCAACCGGTGGGCTGGACGACCGGTTCGATTTCATTCTGATCTCAGGTGCGCTGATAGACACAATTGACTCGCGAGTTCTGCCTCAGACATACCATGCAGTCGGTAACGACGGCAACCACTTCAATCAATCTATCAATGAGGGTAGCAACAGCGCAGTGCCGGACAGTGTGGCTGATGCACTGCATTTCGCATCGGATCATTTGCCTGTTGTAACGGATTTCTTGCTGGCGAGGTTTCAATCCGCACTCGTACATTCGCCGACAGTAGCGTCCGAATTCAGCCTTCTCAATTGTTACCCAAACCCATTTAACTCAACCTTAAGTATCGAGCTTGGCTCTTTGAATGAACCTTCGAATCTTGCAGCTTTCGATGTGCTTGGCCGCAGGATTTTCTCAAGGGACATTAGAGCAGGTTCAGTGGCAAGTTCAACTCTGCGAATTGACTTTTCGCCCTTTGCCGCCGGATGCTATTTCATTCGGCTGGATTCCAAGACCTTCTCTGAAGCACGCAAGGTTCAGTTTATCCGATAGATTTCTTTTCGGTTGAGACCATTTTCCATGCTCATCTATACGGGAGATTCTGTGTTGAACTCTAAGAATAAAATTACCATGCTTATCTTTGCGTCGCTTCTGTGCCTCGTACTGATTGGGCTTTGTGGTTGCAGCAGCGACGAGGACTCGAATCCACCGCCTGCAGCCTCCAATGTCATTGGGCTTACTTATGAGAATCCGATGGAAATCGAAGTGAACTCCAATCTGCATTGGGCATTGCTGCTTCACGACCGCAACTCTCCGTCGGGCACGACATTACAATTGGTTGATATTGCCGGCAGAAGAGTCCTCGCATCACGCCGCTTCGACTACTTTGACGTTTACGACGTGGCGTTTGTCAGTTCTACCGAGGGTTGTTTCGCAGGCCGCAGACAAGGCAATGTGGGTTTTGCAGTCCAATTCTTTGATTTGCCGGGACTCGAGCTGACGGAATTCGTGATCACCGACACCGTTGGCACCCACGGCTATTTAGCAGTAGACTCAGCGGGCAGCAATGTCTACTATACACATGCTGGCGGAACAGTGAATGATGGAGTTTATAAAATCTCAGTATCGGCAAAAACTCTTATTGAGGCAGACA
>JAGVEU010000200.1 GCA_020057985.1 Calditrichota bacterium
AAAATGGCCGGGCCGATGTACGGCTCGACAATCGGGGCGCTGATCAGAGCCCTTAACTCGTCTACTAGTTGCTGCGCATCCTGCATCATCGTGGCTTCGTTGGGCAGTTTCTCCGGTGTGGCGGTATCGTAGCCGAAGCGGCGCTGCAATTCCATGCCGTCGTCGGCAGTCGCAGCAACGGTCATATTCAGGCGCAGATAGTGATTGCCGTGCTGAAGCCGGCTGCCTTCGCTACTCAACAAATAGGTTGCCACGTCGCCAGACGAGAGCCGCACCGCCGACTCCTGAACAAAAGAGAAACTCGCAAGAAAGCTACCGACGCGCTTGAGGATTGGCTGCCAATAGGTCGTGTCAAGAGTTGTGCGCGTGATGGGTTCCGAATACTTCTGCGGAGCGGCGGAAGAGAAGTCATCGGACAAATCCTCTTCCTGCACCTTCACTTGCCGGTTGGTCTGAACCTTGGTAAAGCGTTCCTGAGCCTGCCGGTATTGCTGTTCGGTTGAGTTCCAGAGCGCGGCACGAATGGCAGCGGGGTTATCCTCCACCGGAAAATCCGTCTGCTTGCGATAGGAATAGTTATCGCTCCAGTTGCCGCCGCGAATGCGATGGGTGTTATCGAGTTTCGTGCTGCCCACGCGTACGTCCACATCGAGATAGCGCTTATCCGACCGCTGAGGCGCTTCCAATCCGCCATTGACCACCTGCATATCGTAGGTGTGCCGCTCAGTCACGGCATATTGCAGGTAGTAGAGCGGAACTTCCGATGCGCCGAAGGTTGCCATCGAGCGATCCAGTTCGGTCTGCATCACGTCGAGCAGATCGGGAGCAGACTGCGCGCGGAACGGTAAGAGCAGTAATGCGCAAGCTGTAATTATTAGAATAGATGGCCATTTCATTTTTGGCTCCGTGGGGGTTGGTGAGTTTCATGCCAGTCTATGCGGAACATGACGCTCAGAAATCTATCATTCCTCGCGCATAATCTCGGACCAAACAGCCCGCCGCAAAGACTCGCGTGATTTACGAGAAGTAATGAATTCAAGATTGGCTTCAATTATTTCATCGTGACGCAGTTTGGTCTGTTCGATCTCTGGTAATAGACGATGCAGTACCTTGTCGTCAGTGGGCACGGCCACTTCGTCCAATCCTATTGAATAAAAAGCGATGAGGTGTCGCGCTTCCTCTTCCGAGCGACACTCGATGTATTTCTTACCGAATTGAAGTTTCCAGCCGTAGAGTTCCTGAACGATCTTTGCGCTCTTGGGGCTGGCCGGCAAAGTTCTTGTGTCAAGTGATTTCAGCGAGAGGATTTTCTCACGATAGAGCTTGCCCAATGTTTCCACCCCTATCTCCCGTATGACGGCGGCTACGAACTCCGGGACAACGACTCCTTCTTCAATCTTAGGTTGTTGGTCAACGCTTTCTGATTTTTCAAGCCGCGCTCTCACCAAGTCCACGACGGCGCGATAAATCTCTATTTGCTCGTCCTCAGACAGGCCGAGAATCTCGCCCATGACGATGCGGTCAAGTTCGCGCCGCTCCGGTTTGATCTTATCGAGCGAAACAGCTTTGGGCGAGACTGCGATTTCCTGGAACAACGAGGCGGCTTCCGTTTCGCAGAGCTTGCGAAAGGCGCTCCGCAGTTCGCTGACGGTCTTCTTGTCGAGTTTTGCCGGATCAAATAGCGGTAGGCTGTCAACAACGCCAACGTCAATGTCTGCAATGGCTTGCGCTCCCGTGAGTTGACGGCAAGAGAACTCAATGTAGAATCTTGTCAGTGTGCTATTGAGCATAGCGCCAAGAATTGGAATGTCTGCCTTTCGATGCGGAATAACGCCATACAATTTCTTGTCCTCATAGACTCCATCATTGAGAAAAACTGGCATTCGCTCGCCGACTTTTGCAGGAAAGATCAGAGGAGCATATTCCCATCCTTCCGCCAGATTGTACCACGGATTCCGAGAGGCACAGGTCGGTCGTTCATGCAGCTTCTGCTTTTCGCCCCACTCGATGTATCTCAGCAATCTTGTTCCCCTGAGATCCTTCTTTGCTTTGTGGCAGAGGATAATCTGTTTTTTTAGTTGCGAACAATCGAGTTTATAGTCTGAAACCTCTTTCAAAGAGAAAATAACGGGTTCAATAAATTCTCTTTCAAGCCCTCGCTTTGCAATTTGTTCTTCTGTTAGATGGAAGAACTCATTTGCTCCGGTCTTCACGCCAAATCGAACCGTTGCCATGGACTTAAGTTGAACGAAATCACTTTTTTGCTTTTCAAAAATCCTAAAGAAAATTTTTGGCGCCCGCAGATATTTCCCCCACTTTGCTCCGATGAAGGATTTGGTTTCTGTGTCATAGCCTTCTTGCTCGATGTCCCGCTGCGGCTTTGGATTAATTCGCAGATCATCATTCTCATAGAACTCGTTATGGGCAAGAATCGTCTTGGTCAGATCCTGAATCGCATTTCGGCGGTTCACTTGTTCCTGCCAGTCGCCATCCGCACGCGGAATCAAGTCGCCAAGTGGACGCTTCAGGCTTACAAACCGAACGAGGTTGGCTTCCCGCGTTGCGCGGTCGCCGCATTTTTCCAAGACCACGATACATGAGTTCACGTCCGCATCCTGAAACCAGCGCTCGACTTTGGACTCAATAATCGCAAGGATTTTGCAGTTCTCCAAGAAAAACTTCTGCAAGCCCTTGCCATAGTCCACATCGAGCCACGAACTCGCAACCACAAAACCAAACCGTCCGCCCTCCTTCAGAAACTTCATTCCGTGCACGAAGAAATATGCATGGATGCCCGCCCGCTTGCTGATATCGGCGGTGAATTCCCCGTTTGCGGTGAGGGCCTTGCGGATCATGTTTTCTTTATAATCCTCTTCGCCGTACTCGCCGATTTCCTCCTGTCTTATGTACGGTGGATTGCCAACCACCGCGTCAAAGAGCGGAGGAAAGGGAAGCTCTTTGATGATTGTTCGTACTCCGGAGACCTCATACTTGATCTCCATCCCCGGCGATAGATCAAAGAAGTCACGGCGGATAATCCGGGGGTAGTTTTTGTCCACCTCCGGGTCTTTGATTGCAAGGTTTATCGCTGCCAAATGAGCCGGAAACTTGGCAATGTCCACACCCCAGAGCGCGTCGAGAATCTGCTCATGAGTCAGTCGCTGATTCATTATCCGCTTGAGTTGATAAGCTCGCACGAGAAAAGTGCCGGAACCGCAAGACGGATCCAGAATGGTATCATGCTCGTGTCGCAGGCAACAGCCGAGAATTAAGTCAACGACGTCAGAGTTGGTGAAGTACTGTCCGAGTTTATGCCGTTCTGTGCGCGGGATAAGGCGTTCAAACACTCGCCCGAGAATGTCATACCCAAGCCGCGAGAGATCATACACGCGCAGGATTTTGACAAGTTCCTTGATTTCATGAACGACCTCCCGATGATCGGGAAAGGCGACGCTGTCTATGAAGTCTGTGGTGTAGATGGACTCATGGTCTATTTTGAGAACTCGCCCGAAGTAGGTTTGAAGAACCCCTCCGACCATTTCGCCCTGCTGAAAGCTGTCCGGGACTTCCAGTTCATCGAGGAAGTCCTTGCGGTGCGGCTGAAGAACTCCGTAGAATACAACCTTGTTCACCAGCAGATAGGCTGTCTGCCGCGCGGCCTTATCATAGTCCTGAAGTTGTCCGGCAAAAGCCCAGCCCTGTTCTTGGAACCAGCGGGCAAGGTCTCGCTTGAATTTTCGGTCTGTTTGGCA
>JAGVEU010000256.1 GCA_020057985.1 Calditrichota bacterium
CCATTGGCGAATTTTACAAAAACAAAGAGCGCACGCAGTGCGGCACTACTCTTCTTCGAAATAATCGGTGTCCATTTTCTTGATGGCGTAGGTGGCAGCAGTCGTGACGCCGACGTCGTGCTCGATCATGAGTTGGGCAAGTTCGTAGCCGTCTATGAGGACAATTTTCTTTTCGATGTGCTTGACGAATTCACGGGCATCGTTTGTGAATGTGGATGTTGTGATTAGAACGCCTTTCATGGCACGTTGGCCTTCGAGACTACCCGCGAAGGCTTGCACTGCAGGGCGTCCAACAGAACCTTCCCACCGTTTTGCCTGCATGTAAATTACATCAAGACCAAGTTTATCTTCCTTAATTAGGCCGTCAATGCCCCCGTCACCACTCCTGCCAATGACCTTGCCAGCATCCTGCAAAGACCCACCATAGCCCATCTTCAAGAGCAGATCCACAACAAGCCGTTCAAAGAAACGTGGGGAGCAGGACTTGACTATTTCGAGGATATCGCGAGCAAGGTCCTGCCGAAGCTGCAGGTGGTTGCTCTCGATAATATTTTCAGGTAGTCGAATCTCAGATTGGAGTGATTCCACAGCTTGTATCGATGGTGTTGCGTCCGCACCGATTGCATACTTCGTGGCCCTAACAAAAGCTCCTGAATCATCTCGCAGGAATTCATCAAGGCCATCTTGGCTAATTGCCCACGCTGAATAGTGCCCTTTATCTGTGATCCGATACTTCCCCTTTGAGGGTTTTTCAAGAAGACCTTGCGCACATAGGTTGCGAATTAATGCAGAAACAAGATGACGAAAAATCGTTCGGTCGCGATTCGGGAGCTTCTGGGTACGCTCTGCCTCGCTAAGATGTAATTCGTCTGCAAGTCGATTAATGACTATGATCTTCTGGTATACTACACCTTTTTGAAATAATTTTAGTAATGGTGTTAGTATTTCTCTTGCTTCTGGTAATGACATCTTGTATCTCCTTTGGCGGAATTTATGGAAGCAAAGAGCGCACGCAGTGCGGCACTACGATTGATTCTCTGTTAGGTGTTTGGACAATCTGAAATTAGCGATCCGGGTTTTCGGTGTCACGATTCCAGTTTCGGGGATTGGCTTGAATGTACTCACGAAGCGCATTCAGGACTGCTTCGCTGCGGATGACATGATCATGAAAGCGGGGCTGCCACACGGACAGTTTCGGATTACCCATTGATTCCCGTATCCGTCGCGTTGTGGCTGCCTTGAAGCCCACCATCAGAGAGCTAACAGATGCTGGAGTTCTTTCACGAGAACCACGCGGTAGTGCCGCACTGCGTGCGCTCTTCTCCGCCAAATCATCCTCGATCCAAACAATGGCATGAATGTGATTTGGCATGATGACGTATTCGTCAAGTCTAATCTGGGGGCGTATCTCTGCAGAGCGGAGCCACTCCTCGTGAACAATTTCGCCGTATGGACTAAGGTACATCTCTTCATCTTCCACCGTACCGAACAAGCATTGACGCTCATGGGTGACCAACGTTAAGGAATATGCTCCGGTTTCAGAATACGCAAAATGACGAAGGCGGATGGTCTTGAATTTCTTGTGCGGTGGATCGTTAGACATTTGTTAAGAGAGCGCATGCAGTGCGGCACTACACTGTTCCCCCTGCCAACATCACGAGAAGCAGCGCCCCAAGGATGATGCGGTAGATGACAAAGACGTATGTCGTGTGCCGCTTCAGATAGCCGAGCAGGAATGCGATGGACGCATAGCCGACGATGCCTGAGACCACAGTTGCAACGATTAGATTGACTGCACCGATGTCTGATGATAGCAGGGCGTGTCGCTCCTTGATGAGTTCAAACATTCCTGCGGCAAAGACAGAGGGCAGCGAGAGTAAGAACGAGAACCTTGCGGCAGACTCGCGGTCAAGACCGAGCAGCAGGCCGCCGGTGATGGTCGTTCCAGAGCGTGATGAGCCGGGGATCAGGGCTACAGCTTGTGCGATGCCAATCCAGACGGCCTCCTTCCATGAGACTTGTTCTATTGCTTTGAGCGGGTAGCCCATTGCGAGTCTGCGTTTGAGAATCCCCTCAGCCAGAGCAAGCGCCATCGCCAGTAGAATCAGGGATGCGCTAATCACGTAAAGCGACCGCAGACTGGTTTCAATGGCATCCTTGAAGAGCAGGCCGAGCACGACAATGGGGATGGTTCCCGCGGCAATCATCCATCCGAGCTTAGCCTGTCTGTTCCGCAGGGGATTCACGGAACGGACGTCTTGAAACATTGCCGTACTGATGCCGAGAATGTCCCGCGTGAAGTAGAGCAGCACGGCCACAAGGGTTCCGAACTGGATTACCGCCGTAAAGGCTGCGCCCGGATCTGGCCACCCGAGCAGGGCTGGAATCACCCGCAAGTGGGCAGTGCTGCTGATGGGCAGAAACTCGGTTAATCCTTGAATGATGCCGAGCAGGATTGCTTGAAGGATGTTCATGTGCTAAGGGTGGTTCCTTAGTAGTTCTTCAAGCTGAAAGATGTGTCGAAGTGGGTGCATGACGGCGTGCTCGAGTATGGAGTCAATCGAATAATCCATGCCCCAGCGGGATTTGTAACCGGGATAGAATTTTTCTTCCTCGATGTCTGCTAATGGGGTGCGCCATTTATCAAGCAGATGCGTGAGGTAATCATCAGCCTCGCGTGCAGCGCCTTCTGGCGTCGGCGCAGCATCAATTTGCGGATCGGGCAGACCGAGCATTTCACAGCACCATGTCATGTAACCGCGCGCGGCACGGAACAGGTGGTGCAGCAGATGATCGAGGGACTGATAGTCACTGTCATCCGTTTGTGGCAGCTTGATTCCTGAGGCTTTGGCTTTTTTCCAGACGGCCACGAATTCGGTCAGGTAGCGCTCGTGGAGCAATATCATGGCTCGTGCGCCGCGGTATTTGTATTCGGGAAGTGTGGTCATGGTGTTCTCAGCTCTTTGGGTAGCCATTCAAGGACAAAGGCGCGGTCGGCGTATGCTTGCAAGATACGCTTTCAGATATTTCTCGGCGGTCTGCTGGGCATGAAAACATACGGTATCGAGCGCGATGTTCGCCTGTAGACAGAGACTGGCGTTAGCAAGATCGCTTTCCGCCTTCTGAATGAGAACGCGAGCCGTATCAGTGAGTTTTTTCATAGATTGTTTTTCCTTCGCGCCGAGCCGTTGATGTTATGTGAACCGAAACATTCTGCCAATCATCAACTTCCTCTTGGGTGTACACGAGGATGTCCATAGGTATAAAGATGTCACGCAGTGCTCCGTAGACGGGGCGAGACCGAGGCCTCGGGATTTCACTCTTGTCCACGATCACCATCAAATCCAGATCACTATCTTCCGTGGCGGTTCCCTTGGCGCGACTGCCGAACATGATGATCTTTTCCGGATCCATGACTTTCACGATCCATTGGATGATTTCATTCAACAGGCTTTCGTCGAGGGTGTCCCACTCCCACGTTCTCGTTTGCTGGCCGGGAGATGTTGTCATGGCTTTCGTAGCTCTTCTGGAAGTCGTTCAAGGACAAAGGTGCAGATTGTCTCGGCAGCGCTGATTGCGGCGCGAACCGTCTCTATCGCCGGCCAGAACTGGTCATCGTAGCGCAACTCAACGGCATAGGGCGTCAGCTTCTGGCCAAGGGGTTTTAGTGCGACGAACTTCTCGTCGTACTGGGCACACATTTCCAAGAGTTTCTCAAGGTTATGGATATGGGGATAGTCCACATCCATGAAGGTAAGAAACGCTTTCAGGACTCGCTCGGCGGCTTGCTGGGAATGAAAGCAAGCGGTGTCCAGGGCGTCTCCGGCGCGCAAGCATAGGTTTGCATTCTTGAGATCACTCTCTGATTTGCGCAATTGTCCTTTGACTAAGTCAATTCGATTTTGCATAGATCACTTTTCCTTCTCGAACCGCGGTCGTGCTGATATATTGCCGGACATTGCTCCAATCATAAACTTCTTCAGGTGTAAACACAAGAATGTCCATAGGTAGCAGGATGTCGCTGAGGGATCCGTACAAAGGTGCAGACCGTTCATGTCGTGGTCTCTCCGAGTCCGCCACTACCATCAAGTCCAGATCGCTATTTTCTGTAGCGGTTCCCTTGGCGCGACTGCCAAACATGATGATTTTCTCGGGATCAATTTCCTTTACAATCCGCTGTATGATCTCGTTCAGCAGAGTTTCGTCGAGGGTAGCCCACTTGACTCTCGTCGGCATCTCAGTTTTCTCCGCCGTTTTTTTTCATTCGCAGCAGCACGAAATCAAGAATGGTTTGCGCAGAATTCAAGGCCGCGCGCGCAGTGCCGAGGGAGGGATTGAAGCCTCCGTCGTGGAGCAGGTCGTTTGTATAGGGTGCGAGGTATTCGCCGTAACGTCTAATGTTCACAAAGGACGAGTCATGACCGGCACACTGTTCCAGAAGTTGCACGATGTCCGGCTCGCTGGTGGGAACTCTTTGGCATTGCATGAGATAAGCGTTCAGCGTTTTTCGGGCC
>JAGVEU010000529.1 GCA_020057985.1 Calditrichota bacterium
ACAGTAATGCAGCAACATTTGACGATGTTCCGCGCGTTGTCTCGAATTCATGGGGATTGCCAGTCGGCTTTTATGCTCCCTGCGATGCCACCTTCAACACAGCGATTGATAATTGCGAGGCGGCGGGGATTGCTCTGGTCTGGGCAGCCGGTAACGAGGGCCCAAGCGCAGGCACACTCCGCGTTCCGGCGATGCGAGCTTCAACATCAAGGAATACATTTGCGGTCGGTGGTCTCAATCAGTCCACTGGAACAGTTTGGACGAATTCGAGCCGGGGACCAAGTCCATGCTCGACGGATCCGAATGCCATGATCAAGCCGGAGATTGTGGCGCCTTGTACCGGAGTGCGCAGCGCCACGCTCGGATCTTCGTATACTTCCGGCTCGGGCACGTCATTCTCTGTACCTCATGCGGCTGGAACACTTGCCCTGATGATTGAGGCCAATCCTCTTTTATCAGTGGATTCCTTGAAGCAGATTCTGCTTCTTACTGCGAGCGACCTTGGCGAATATGGTGACGATAATTCTTACGGATATGGCTCACTTGATGCTCTAACCGCGGTCAGAGGCGCACTGGCTGGAATTGGCTGGATTTCCGGGAGAGTCACGGACGAGTATGAGCATGGTATCAGCGCGGTCATTACGATTCAGAATCATCCACACAAATTCTATACAGACGTAGATGGGCATTTCACAGTTGCTTTCCCGGCAGATTTGTCCTTCACGATTCAAATAAATGTTCCGACTTTTCTGCAATTCACACGAGCTTTCGCTCTTGCGCCGGGAGATACGTTTCAAGTTGATGTGATTCTGACTCCGAGTTCGGCTGCAACATTATCCGGCACAGTTATTGATTGTTTCGGCGGGGGCGCAGACGGTGCTTTAGTCAGTGTGCTCAATGGCGGAATTCCGGACTGTACTACCGATCAGAACGGGCATTTTACCTTTCAATTGCCTGCCGGAATCTACAATGTGTACGCTGCGGACAGCATCTGTGGAGACACAATTATTGCAAACGTGCAGGTCTTGAGCGGCGGAGTAACCAGTATTGAAATTATCTTGCCTGACAATCCGAACTTGCGCTGCAGCAATCCTGACGGTCAAGGATACACTGTGTGTGATGATCGTGATCCTTACGCGCCGAATTATCTGTGGAGGGAGGTGTCACCTCTGCTCGGCGGCAAGGGCGTAATACATAATCTGGCAAATGATGCAAGCGTTGCGCTGGCTCTGCCGTTTCCGGTGACATTTTACGGAACGACGTATCAGCGTGTCTATCTTAACGCCGACGGCAATCTGACCTTCAATAGATCGAACACTAACCCCACGAACTCCTCGCTGCCGCAAAGCACAGTGCGGGGGATCTTTCCGTTTTGGGACAACTTGAACGATCAGTCAGGCGGAGACATTTGCACTGACTTTATACCGGAACTTGGAATCTTTGTCGCCGAATGGAGGAATGTGCCTCTCAATGGGATGGTCAACAATGAATCCTTTGAGGTTGTCATTTACAATCCTGCAGTTTATCAGACGTCAAGCGGCAATGCGATCATAGAAGTCCATTATGCGCACGTGGACAGCGCCTATAGCTGTACTGTTGGGATTGATGCCAAAGACAACGTGAATTACCAGCAGTTCTTGTACAATGGAGTCTATCCCGACCATGCTTCGCCGCTTCAGGATCAGCGAACACTACGATTCGAGTCCGGGGACATCTTTGCCGGAAATTCTGCGTTGCTGATTGCTTCACCGAACATCACTTTCCATTTGGAGGCAGGCTCGTTTCTTGATACGGCCCTGATACTGCAAAATATCGGCAACCTGCCGCTGTCTTACCATGTTACGTTCTACGACAGCACTCCGGTCAGCGGTCCCTCGTCTGCCTTGCCGAGTTACAGAGACCATGAATCTCTTGACTCAGGGGGAGGCACTGATGCAAACGGGTTCGCCTGGATTGACTCGGACGATCCGAATGGCCCGGCATTCGAGTTCTTTGATATTTCGACTCTCGGTCAGAATCTGGGTCTGATTGCCGACGATACCACCAGCGATCCCAGGCCATTACCGTGGTTTTTCCCGTACTACTATCGGTGTTTTAACCGAGTGGCCGTCAGTTCCAACGGTTTCATATCTTTTTCCTCATGTGGATCGTACTGGCTAAACAGTCCGGTGACAAATAGCACTAATCCATTCTATGTTGTTTCACCATTCTGGGACGATCTTGATCTGAGACTTGGGGGAGCCGTCTACTCATACTTCGATGCGGAGCATGATCGTTTCATAATACAGTGGAATTCGATTAGGCATCACACTTCAGGCGGACCTTACACTTGTCAGGCAATCCTCTACCACGATGGCACGATCGAATTAGTCTATGGCGCCATGACAGGACAGGTGGCATCTGCAACGGTCGGTCTGAAGGGACGCGGAAGTACGGAGAGCCTTCAGATCATTTACAATCAGCCTTATGTGCACCCCGACCTGTTAGTTCGCTTCTACAGGCCGGAGAATGAGAACGTTTGGTGCCGCATCACGGATCTCAACCATGGTGTGATTCCAGCGCAAAGCAGTGTGGCTGTACCTATTGAACTCATCAACAATCTGCAACCCAATGAAACACGAGTGGGTGTTATCGAGGTCATGAGTTCAGACGCTGATAACCCGAGTTCGATAGCTTGGATAACTTTGGACAGCCGACCCGATTCGGTGTATCCCGAGTTAGTGATCACGCCGGGGATTGACGGTATCGTGTTAAGCTGGAACCGATGGAACACGTTATACTACGCGATCTACAGCGGTAGTCCATACGATTCTACACTGAACAGATTCGAAGGCGCGGTGATAGACACATTCCTGTATCTGCCATATATGGAAGAACAGATTCGGTTTTTTAAAGTTCAAGCGGCAAATGGGCCGGCAGATCCGAATGAACTCCGCGCTGCGGGTCCTCGGAGATATTGACAAACACACA
>JAGVEU010000234.1 GCA_020057985.1 Calditrichota bacterium
CGATACCTTGCGACGAGAAAATCTGCATCATGGGCATCGCATCCTGCGTAACCTCCAATTCGACCATTTGCTCTTCGAATTTTCCGGCGCGCAAATCAGTGCGGAGGGTTTCACGAGAGCGGCGGTGGCGCTCATTGACGCTGCGTTGCGCGGGGCGATGAACTTCTTCCGGGCGATCCGAGGAACGGCGGCGAGGTTTGGACGAAGGAGACAAAAGTTCGAGCAGCCGTTCTTCCACAGTATGATTGAGCTGGTCTTGAATCAGATCCATTTGTTCGGATCGGACTTTCGAGACTGCCGTATCGAGTAGGTCACGAATCATGGAATCCACATCGCGTCCGACATAACCGACCTCGGTATATTTCGAGGCTTCAACTTTGATGAACGGCGCATTGGCAAGATTGGCAAGACGCCGAGCCAGTTCAGTTTTGCCGACGCCCGTCGGGCCGAACAGGATGATGTTATTCGGATAAATCTCATCGCGCAGCTCACCCTCAACCTGCTGCCGCCGCCAGCGATTGCGGAGCGCGATGGCCACTGACCGTTTGGCAGCATTCTGGCCGATGATATACTTGTCGAGTTCGACAACAATCTCTGCCGGAGAGAGTTGCGGAATATCTTTTTGAATGGATGGTGTCATTAATTAAAGGAGCAGGCGACGAACGACTACTTCCCGTTCTTCAGTTCTTCGATGCTGATGTGCGCATTGGTGTAGACGCAGATTTCTGAGGCGATCTCAAGGGCTGCCTGCACAATTTCGCGCGCCGACAGATTCGTGAATTTCATCAAGGCTCTCGCTGCTGATAGGGCGTATGCGCCGCCGGAGCCAAGCGCAATCACATCATCGTCCGGCTCGATGATCTCGCCCAAGCCGGTCACGAGAAACAGGTCTTTGGCATCCATGACCATCATATCCGCTTCCAGGCGACGCAAGCTACGGTCAAGCCGCCATTCCTTGGCCAGTTCAACCACCGAGCGTTTGAGATCGCCGTTGAATTCCTTCAGCTTGGTCTCAAAAACTTCGAGCAGAGCCAGCGCATCGGCAGCTCCTCCCGCATATCCCGCGAGCACGGTTCCGCCGAACAATTTTCTGACCTTGCGTCCCTTACTCTTGATGATGGTATCTTCGAGCGAAAGTTGGCCGTCGCCGCCGATGACCGCGCAACCGTCTCTCCGAATGCCAAGAATTGTTGTGCCGTGAATCTGTGGTCTCATGAACGAATCCTCATGGTGCTAGTGTTCAGTCTGAGGGCTTAAGGTCCAGATTTCCGCTATTGAATTGGACCAGCCGAATCCAATCAATCGCTCCTTCCACGCAGAATCTGTTCGAAAACTCCATCGTGAAGTTGTTTATAACCGCGGACTTCTTTTGCTCAAATTGTTCGTTATGTTGATGTGCATTGAATCCGACAGGCTCGATGATATCTGTGTACAGCAACTCGTTGCCACTAATCAGATACCAGAAGTTCTGGCCAACAACCTTGTGCACATTTCCCCAGATGAAAGAGCTCTTTACCTTGCCATAGCATATACCGAGAACTGGCTGCACCTTGAGATTCTGTTTGGATTGTCGTAAAACAGCTACAGCTTTTTCGAAGTCCTGCTTCTGCCGCGTCTGCTGTGAAGCATTGCCCCAGTTCGTCCCTGATTTTATGGACACCACAAACCGGACACCGTCACGGTCGAATTCAAGATCAATTCCCGTCGCGGTAGATTTTCTTCCACTACACGTCGCCGACGAAACAAAAATCGCCAGTTCTTCGAGAAAGTCCCCGAACAGTTTTTCCTCGGAAGAGTAAACATGTGCAGCCAAAATGTCCTTAATGAGATCGCTGGCGACATGATGGTTTTTCGCCTTAAATAGATAAGGATTTTTCTTCTTTAGGAGAGTGTCGAGTTTCATGTTGGAAAGAGACTTCAGTTTGCTCTCGTGGAAAGATGTAATGTTAGCATTGACAAAATCGTTTAGAGACTTCGTGTCTGGAGTGCTCATTCAGTCTCCCAGATCAAGTTCTTAGCAGAGAGTGCTTCGAGAGACATCTGACAGTATTCTTCGCTGATGTCAATTCCAACATACTTACGGCCGAGTTCTTTTGCAACTGAAACGCTTGTACCTGATCCAACGAACGGATCAAGAACCAGATCGCCCTCTCTTGTAAACAACTGAATGAACCAGCCGGGCAACGATCGAGGGAAGGCAGCACTATGATTCCGATTCGAGCATTCTGTGGCCAGATGCAGGACATTCGTCGGATAAGCCTTTTCCCTGCCAACCCAGTTAGAAACGTTCTTTCCGAAGCCGCTGCTAACTCGCGATTCATCTCGCATCCTGTCAATGTCACTGAGGTTTCTGAGGCGTGCAGAAGCCCACTCCCCTGTTGGTACCATCACCTCATTCTGGTACATATGAAATTGCTTGCTCTTGTTGAACTGCAAGCAGCGCTCCCAAGCATCTCGGAACCTGTTTGGCCACTTTCCCGGATAACAGTTTTTCTTATGCCAAACGAATTCCTCTGTCCAGAGCCAGCCCTGCTTTTTCATTGACAGAATAAGCTCTATCACATAGGTGTGACGCTGTCCGCCGACCACCTTCTCCTTAATGTTCAGGATGAAGGTACCTGTTGGCTTCAGCACTCTCAAGAATTCCTTGGATTTCGGGAGGAACCATTCGACGTAATGGTCAGGGTGGATTCCACCGTATGTCTTTTCGCGACTATCGGCATAAGGTGGAGATGTAACTATCAGGTCAACACACGAATCCGGGAGATCGCGGAGAACAACCTCACAATCACCACTAAATATTTGGTTTGAAAACTGTTTTGTTCTTGACATAAAAACTTCCTTCGCATGGACCCGCGCACACCCCTGGCATGTTACCGCAACGTCTTCTCCTTCTTCATCAACTCCTGCATCTCGCGGAACAGCTCCACAGAATCGGGAGCAGCAGCAAGTTTTTCTTTCAGCAGAGCAATCTGCGCCTTGAGTTTGGCTGACTCCATGGCCCCAAGGCAGTCTCTCACCATACGTTCTTCGATTTCTGCACGTTTGAGGTCGGCGTTGTTGTTCTCGTCAGCAAACAGACATTCAGAAATGAAATCGCGCAGAGGTGGATCTGGAAACCGGTCGAGAAGAGCTTCAGGCTTTCTGAATGAGCTATGTTCAACGTCCTCTTGAAGAAACCTTAGCAACTCCGCGAGTCTCGAATCTTGAATGTCTTCGAAGTTGAGCTTCGCAAACACCACTCTTCTTAGATCCGGGCGTTGTATCAGGATCATGGCAAGAGTCGTTATCGGACTTTTGGGAGGCCACTGCTCGCCTTGCTCGGCGTGCTGCTTTGGCGAGGTCGTCGCTACCCGCGGCAGCTCCCTCAGCAGAGCATCAAAGCTCACGCCGCTTTTTTCTGCCACCTCTTTGAGGAAAACCTCGCGCTCAACATGGCTGCTAATCTGTGATGCACTGGTTAATAACTCGCGAACCGCATCACTGGTTGAAACACGCGCCCGCTTCGAGAGCAGCAGCTGAAACGCAACGGATGAAATGGCTTCGTTCACAAGTTGCCAGACCGCCTCACCCCCGTTTTTCTGGACATAGGAGTCGGGATCCTCACCCTCTGGAAGAACGACCACCTTCGGAACCAGTCCCACACCCAGGAGAATGTCCACTGCACGCCGCGCGGCATTCAATCCCGCCGAGTCACCATCGTACAAAATGAAAACGCGATCGGTGAACCGCTTTAGCAGCCGCGCTTGATCTTCCGTCAGCGACGTGCCGAGCGAAGCCACAGCGACCGACACTCCCGCTATCGCAAGCGAGACCACATCGGTATAGCCCTCAACAAGAATCGCGCGTTCCTGCCGCCGGATTTCGCTGCGCGCTTCCCACAACCCGAACAACTCGCGACCTTTGTGGTAAACGGCAGTCTCAGGCGAATTGATATACTTGGCGCTGTCCGGCCCCTCAGCTTCCTCTCGCAATCGCCGTCCACCAAATCCAATCACTCGTCCTGATAGATTGCGAATCGGAAACATCACACGATGACGGAAGGCATCATAAGGTCTTCCTGTCTGCGGACTCTCTTTAAGTAATCCCGCCTTTACCAGCACATTTAGCGGAAAGCTTTGTGAGCGTGCGTGCTCGGCAAGACTCTCCCATGTATCCGGAGCATAGCCGAGGGTGTAGCGCTCGATGACGTCATCCCCGTAGCAGCGATTCGCCAGATAGGACTTTGCTTCCTGTGCTCCCGTGGATTTTGCAGAAGTTAATTGCTGATAAAAAAAGTCCCTTGCCAGACCGTTGCCGCGAATGAGCAACTCCGATTCTGAGGGGCCTTCTTCATTGGACTCGCGATAGGTTGGAAGCTTGATTCCCGCTTTTTCCGCAAGCAACTTAATGGCTTCATAGAACGTAATCCGTTCCATTTCCATCAGGAATCCGAAAACATTGCCGCCCTTGCCACAGCCAAAACAGCGAAAAATCCCGCGCCCGGGATGCACTGAGAAACTGGGCGAGTTCTCCTGATGAAAAGGACACAACCCAAAATGATTCTGACCCTTCTTTCGCAAGGTGACGTATTCCTGAACCACCGCAACAATGTCAGTGGCGGCGCGGATTTCTTCAATCTTCTCTTCAGGAATTCGCACGATCTAAGTCGGATCAGAGAGGTAAACTTGTGGCACTGACTTTGCCTTTGACGTCAGTGACACTGATGCTTTGGTTCGGAGTATACGATGAAAGATGATGTGAAATTCCCGCCGTGGTTGACCTTTGTCAGCCATGCGGGTGACCATGATCCATCACTGCGGCTGACAATGACCAACCCTGTGAATGGCGAGATCGCTGTGTTTGTCAATTGCGTCATCGAGATGGACGAACAGCCACCGCGCGCGAATTGCAGACCGCACGAGTTGACGGCTGAGGCGGGAGCGTAACCGTTTGCATAGTGACCCGTGCACCAGATTGCGGCGGCATCACTCCCACCTAAATTCCTGTTTCGTTTTGTAGTTTGGAGTTTGAGATTTGGAATTTTCCTTAGAACTTCACCTTGGGCGCTTGCTTGGCTTCTGCAGGAGCTTCGAGTAAGGGTCTGCGTTCAAAGCCGAACATTCCGGCGATCATATTCCCCGGAACTTTGCGAATCCGCTTATTGTATTCCGTAGCCACTTCGTTGTAGCGGCGGCGCTCCACGGCAATCCTGTTTTCCGTTCCCGATAACTCATCTTGCAGTGCGAGGAAAGTCTGATTGGCCTTCAGTTGCGGATAGGTCTCGGCAACTACCATTAAACGCGATAGCGCGCCGGTC
>JAGVEU010000157.1 GCA_020057985.1 Calditrichota bacterium
CCGATAGCAAGGTTGAGCCTGCGCTTCATTCCGCCGGAGAACGTCTTAACACGACGGTCGCCATGAGCCGTGAGTTCGACAAGATCGAACAGAATGTCCATCCGCTCCTTCAATTGGCGACCGTTCAGACCCAACACGGAGCCAAAGACCTCGAGATTGCGGCGAGCGGTCAGCATGTCATAGAGCGCGATGTCCTGTGGCACAACTCCCAAGACCGGCGATTTTCGCCATTCAGAGAGATCCTTTCCGAGGAGCATGATTGTTCCAGAGGTGGGAGGAAGAATGCCGGATAGGATTCGCAGCATCGTGGTCTTGCCGGCTCCGTTAGGGCCAAGCAGACCGTAAAATTCCCCCTCGCGGATTTCAAGAGTTACCCCGCGAAGCGCCTCAACATCGCCGAACTTCTTAGTGACATCTCTTACAGAAACGGCGATCATGGATGATCCCAAATGCTAACCGTTGTTTCTCCAAAGACCCGTGATTTCCGCAGAGTGAGTTCTGCGAATTCCGGAGGCGCATGATGTTTGGAATGCTCAAAGACAAGAATACTACTGCGAGTCATGATGCGGGCATCGAGAATGGCCTGAATCACAGGGCCGGGGGAAACGGACTCATAGGGCGGATCGACAAAGACAAGATCATACTCTTGTTGTTCACGCTCGGCGCGATGCAGAAAATGCGCCACCTCCTCGCGAAATACTGTGGCTTGTGTTTCCAGATGGTAGTGCGCGATTGCTTTGGTAACTCGCCGTTCCGCCTCGCGGGAACTATCCACGAACACCGCAGTCAGCGAGCCACGTCGAAGCGCCATGATTCCATAGGAGCCGACTCCCGAGAATAGATCCAGCACAAAGCGACGTTGAACTTCCGTTTGAAGAATGTCGAAAACAGACTCGAGGGTGCGGGCAGCCGTCGGTCGGATCTCGGGATGAGTCTTGGCTCGGCGGGAGCCTGATGAGAGACGTACTGCCATGCGGGGGAGGGTTTGGTGAATGAATGTCCTGCGGGGCTTATATTTTTCATGACTCGCCTCCGTAGAACTTGTCCTGAAATAACATCGCAACTCGCGGAGCAGGGTTGCGAGGGCTTAACCCTGCTCGGCGGTCATTCGGGCAAGAGAATTTTGTTCGGTGGATTGGCCACGCACCGCTCACGAATGGATTCGAGTCGCTTGGGGCCAATGCCGTTGACTTTATCGAGATCATCTACAGTGCGAAACGAGCCATGCTGATCTCTATATTTGACAATGTTGGCTGCAAGCACGGGACCAATGCCGCTAAGTTTCTCGAATTGCGCGGCGGTTGCGACGTTGATGTCAATTGGAGCATCCGTAGCAACCAAACGCAGATGCATGATGGAATCGGCGAGGCTCTTGAACGACGCTTGGTCTGATTCACTGGCAGTCACTGACACCGGGAACTCTGCTCGCTCGGGCGATAGACTGCGGACAATGTTGATTCCGCCGCCGATCACAAACGCGGCAGCAAGTATCCAGAGTGTGGTCTTCTGCGAGAATGAGACCTGCCAAATCATGAGCCGAAGGCTTCCTTCATCTTGTCGAAGAATCCTTTGTCCCCCTCAATTCCCTTGAAATTGTCACTGCGTTTAAGTTCCTCGAAAAGCTGCTTTTCGCGTGTTGTGAGCTTGCCCGGAACGTGCAGTTTGATCTCCACCATCTGATCACCGGTCTTGTAGCCATTGAGGGACTTGAGTCCCTTGCCGCGCATTCGCAGGACCTTTCCGGGCTGAGTTCCCGGATCAATCGTAAGCCGCGCTCGACCGGTGAGCGTGGGAATTTCCACTTCGTCGCCAAGCACGATTTGCGGAATCGTGAGAAAAAGAGACAAGAAGATATTATCACCGTCGCGAACGAAAAACTCGTGCGTTTTTTCCTCGATCATGACAATGAGATCACCATTGGGGCCGCCGCGCGGACCGCAGTTGCCTTCACCGCGCAGGGTTAGGTAGTTGCCATTGGCCACTCCGGCGGGGATGTCTACAGAAAGGACAGTCTCCTCGCGAATGCGGCCATCACCACTGCACCGCGCACAAGGATCGCCCACCGTTGTACCCTCGCCATGACATTGCGGACAGGCTTGGATGTTGACAAACTGTCCGAACATTGAGCGTGAAACCTGCCGAACTTGTCCTTGCCCCTTGCAGGTTTGGCAGGTGCTGCGCGAGGTTCCTTTCTTCGCGCCGCTTCCTCCGCACTCAGAACAGGGACGATAACGCTTCACCTTGATCTTTTTACTGATACCCGTTGCGATTTCCTCGAGCGTCAACTTCAGAGAGATCTGTAAGTCCGTGCCGCGTGTGCGTGTTGGGCCGCCGCGAGTTTGACCTCCGAACATGGAACCGGAGAAGAAGCCGCCTTCCATGAATTGACGAAGGGCGTCGGAGAGATCGAACTCGAACCCGCCATACCCCGGTCCTTGCTGCGCGCCCGGACTGGTGGCAGCATGGCCAAAACGATCGTATTTGGCGCGCTTATCTGTGTCACTGAGGACAGCGTAAGCCTCGCCGACTTCCTTGAACTTGGCTTCTGCCCCGGCATCACCTTTGTTGCGGTCGGGATGGTACTGCATTGCCAGTTTGCGGTAAGCCTTCTTGATGGCTTCACCGTCGGCGTTGCGCTCGACTCCGAGCATATCATAGTAATCGCGTTTGTTGGACATCACGCGCTCTCAGTTTCCGGTTTTAGCTTTTCCGAGACAATGACCTGAGCGTGTCGAATGACTCGGTCTCCCATTGTGTATCCGGCCGTAATGACCTCAAGCACCGTTCCCGGCGGGAAATCCTGAGTGGGTCTCATGAGTAACGCGTCATGCTCGTTTGGATCAAAGGCTTTGCCGCGCACGTCCATGATTTTCACATTGCGTGTCTCGAAAAACGTCCACAGCTTGCCGCGAATGAGTTCCACTCCTTTGCGATACGGGTCATCTGCCGTTGGAATATTGGATAACAGGCGGTCGAAATCGTCCATGATCGGCAAGAGCGACACGATCAGCGACTCAGAAATAATCTGGCCGAGCAGATCATTTTCCTGTCGCGTGCGCTTGCGAAAATTCTCAAACTCAGCGAGCTTGCGGACGTATTTGTCGCGCCACTCTGATGCTTCGGCCTTGGCGATTTCCTCGGCAGAGGCTTCAGACTGAGGTTCTGCGACTTGCGGTTCAGAAGGTGTCGGTTCAGTTTCAGTGGATTCGAGTTTTTCTTCGTCGGTCATATTTTCGTTTTGGTATTGATTGCCTCTTACCCCCCTTAATCCCCCCTTGCAAGGGGGGAAATCAGCAGAAGAGCGCACATCCGTGCGGCGCTACATTCGGAGGAGTCTGCTATCCGGTGCCGAGGTGGCGGTTGATAGTTTTGGTCATGAACTCCACTAAGCTCAGCATTTTGGAGTAGTCCATTCGTGTTGGGCCGATGACTCCAATCTTGCCCTTTGCGGAAGGAGACGTGTATCTGCTCGTGAGTACAGACAGGCTCTTGGCGCGCAGTTCTGAATTTTCGCTGCCGATGGAGATGGTCACCGGTGTATCGTCAGATTGACCTTGCAGAAGATGGATTACGATGTCCTTATCTTCGATCAACTCGATGATTCCGCGCATGGATGCGGGATTCGAGAACTCCGGCTGGGCAATCATTTCCGCGCGTCCGCCAATCTTCACCTCTTCGTGATCCGAGAAGGTAAAAAGTCGTTCGGCGGAATCTACGATGAACCTGACGAGTCCGGGATGCACTTGCGGCATGTTGGCAATTCGCTCGCCGATTTCTGTGCGAACTTGCGCAAGTTTCAAGCCTGTCAGTCTGCGGCTCAAATAGTCCGCCATTTCCTTGAGTTGATATTCCGGCAGCGATTGCTCGAGTTCCACCATGATCGTTTTCATGGGCCCGGACTCAATGGTGATTATCATGAGCACCCGATTCTCGGCCATCCGGACAAGATCAATCCGGTGCAGAGTGCCTTCATCAAACGGCGGCACCATGACAATAGACAGCAACTTCGAGGCGGAAGAAAGCACTCGTGCCGTCACCGCCATGATCTCATCAAGCTCTTGTGAGACTCCCTCAAACTCGCGCTCGATAGCCTCACGTTCACTCTGAGATAGTTCGCTGGCTTGCATCAAGCCGTTCACATACATTCGATAGCCGAGGTCGGAAGGCACGCGACCGGCGGAAGTATGCGGATGACAGAGCAAACCCATCTCCTCCAGATCCGCCATCACGTTGCGAATTGAAGCGGGCGATAGATTTAGTCCCTGCTTGCGAGCGAGCTGGCGTGATCCGACGGGGTTCGCGGTCAGGACAAAATGTTGAACAACAAAGCGCAAGATTTCCTGCTCGCGGCTTGTCAGTGGCGGCGTGTTTTTCACAATCTTAAAAGTTACTCATTTTCAGGCGGATTGTCAAGCCTCTTCAATTTACGTAAATCTAATAATGTCTGGGGCTTACAGAACTTGAAGTCCCTTTACTCGTGTCTGATTAAGACATCGACGAAGGGAGTTAAAACTAATGAAAACTTGCAGTTGCGCACTTAATCACCCCTTTGTCGTGGAAAACGCCTTACGAGGGGAGTTGGTTCCGACTGCGGGCACATTTTGATCTGGAGGAGTAAGATCGGTTCTGCACACAACCCCCCTACCTCCCAAGCAAGTTGGGGGGTGATGACATTAGAAACGGAATGAACGGCGGGGGGAGAATAAACCTGCGAGCACAGATAGGGCGATAGATAGCAGGCAAATCGAAAGGTAAAACCAGATGGGGAAGGAAATGGTATGCAGCAACAGCCAGCTCAAACCAACCGTCGAGAGCAGCAGAATTCCGCAGGCAAGAATTCCCCCGGTGATTCCGACGATCAGTTCGTGCGAGAGCAATGCAAGGTTCAAGGTTGCCTGCGACATGCCGAACAAACTGAGAAATTCCCATGACTCCATGCGATTCCGAACCTGAGCGCGCAGGCACAGCCCGACGAGTCCAACTGCGATCAGAGCGAAAACGAAAGCGGCAATTCCAAGATTTCCGGTCAGCCTATCCATGAGCCTTGAAATTTCTCCCCATAACTTTTTCGGATAGGCTACTGTACTGACACCTTCCCATTGCCTTGCGGCTTCCGTCAGACTGTCAAGCACAGATTGATCAGCAAATCCGAATTGCACCCTGATAATAGGCGGAAAGGGATTCGATCCGAAAAGAGCACGCAAGTCTTCGCCCGTCTCGTGTTGAATCTCATCAAGCAGCTTTTCCGCCGGAACATACTGCACAAATTCAGCTCCCGGCCATTGCTCGGCATGGGTTATAATTTCTGTGCGATCGTGTTCTGAGAGTCCCGCGACAAGCTCGATTTCGACAGACAAACCGGACATGAGTTCCCCCTCAAGCCCGCGCAGGAGATAGATGGCTCCAAATAACCCGCCGAGCACAACCGTTCCGAGCGCAAGCAGACCCACGGCAAGGATGGTGAGAGTTGGCCGGGAGCGCAGTGTGCCAAGACCGAGTTTGAAAGCGAGGTGCAAGGTTCTCATCTTCGCTCTACTGTCCGCAATGCATTCTCATTCTGAAAGTCTGCCATTTTCAAGTTTATAGCGACAGGCTTTTTCGGCAAGTCCGGTCTCACGATGTGTCGTAATGAGAATGGTCATACCCCGTTGATGAGCGGTACACAGCAACTCCTCAGCCTCAGCGGCAGAATCAGGATCAAGGTGGGCAAACGGCTCGTCGGCAAGCAGCAGCAAAGGTTGATGAATGAGTGCGCGGGCGATCTGCAAACGAGTCTGCTCACCGCCGGAAAGGTCTTGCGGCTTCTTGCGGGCATGAGCAAGCAGCCCCACATCCATCAAGGCGCGAGTACCTTTGGCACGGCATTCCCGTGCAGGCAAACCGGCAATGGCAAGTGGAAGAGCAACATTGGAAAGCACACTCTCCTGAGGCAGAAAACGCGGAGCCTGAAAAACGATTCCAACGCTGCGACGCAGACGAGTAAGTGATGAAGACTCCAAGACCGGAAGCATGGTTCCCGCCACAATGCCCTGACCGCGAGTGATGGGTTGAGCGGCCATCAGTACTCGGATGAGGGTGCTCTTCCCCGCTCCGCTCGCTCCTTCAATTAGAACGAGATCACCCTTGCCGATGCTCAGAGAGAGATCGGACAGCACAACCCGATTCGGGTAGCCGGAAGTGATGCGATTTAGTTCAGCGACAGTGGCGGACATGATCATTCATTCTCAAATTTACCGGTACAGCACAAACAACCAGCGCAGTTCGTGGCTCCATTTTCCTTTACCGATTATATTCGCAGCAACCCCAAAAAGATTTACTCTCCTAACTTACTGGAAACTGCAATAGTTAGACGGTTGCCAAAGCAATAGCGTCAACTCGAACTTTGTGGCCCTTTTCCTCCGCTTGACTCTTGCTGGCCAGCAGTCCCCCTTTTTTGAACAAATTCGAGGAGAATATCAAAGGGGATCTGAAGACTACTCTTGCTCACCTTGTCACCCCGAATGTCTCTGAAGGCTGATCCGAACTCTTTGTTCCATTGGAATGCTTTTTCCATCTCGTCAATTGTCACGTTGCCGCCCCTTGCATACACATAAAGACGACCGAAACGTAAGGCATGGCGACGACTGTAGAGGACGGTTGCCTCGTGAAACATCGCTCGCGAAATCATCACCAGGAAATAGACCGCCGCAAGCGGAAAAGCACCGATGGAGGTTGACCTGAGTATCGCGAGTGTGAGAATGTAGCCGTCAAGGTCGCCCAGAGGATGGTTACCCACCATGTCATGTATGGTGATTTTGAATGCCAACAAGATCGCGCCGCCCAAAAGTGCGAGGATTGCCACAGCAGCAATACTCGCTCCCCACCTGGATAGCTTGTTTGCGCGCTTGGTAAGCAGCCATTGAGCCTTTTCGACAAAGACATCCGTAGCTGCCATCACAAGTATATTAGGGCTTTCCGCAATGGCCGACTGCTTGCCGTGATCACTTTGGCTGGATTTGTCGGAGGGATTTGGGTTCTTCTGTTGCTCTCCGGATTGAGCAGTCTGGCTCCTATCCGCGGATGAATCATGATTCGCCTTGGTGCCTGCGTGTTGAGTTGATAGGTCCGAACCATCTTTCCCACTATTCTCTGGATGCGGCCACGGACAAGGCAGACATAGTTCCTTGTATCTCTTGCAAAGGTCCTCTGCCGCGTCAAACACCAGCTTCTTTCTAAAGAACACTTCCTCAGCAATCTC
>JAGVEU010000259.1 GCA_020057985.1 Calditrichota bacterium
CTTGATAGGACATTGCAGTATGAGTGATCACACCGAGATTGTCCGTAGCGTCAACGACAATCAACGCACTCGTGCCAGTGAAGTCACCGGCGAGTTCGTATGTAATGTGAACACTGTCCGCACCCGCCGGATCAACAACCGTTGGGCCGCTAATCAGGACATTTCCGGGCATGCTGTACACACTGTAGCTAATACCATTCGGGGCAATCGGAACATTATTATTCTCGCGTACCCAGAAGTGGAAGGTATTCAGACCAGTGGGATCAAACCAGTTGCCACAGGTTTCTGAGGCCGGGGCAAAGGTCACCACAGGACCATTAGAGGATATTGCGTATGTCCAAGTCAAGGCCGCAGTATTGCCAACACAGTCTTCGACACGGGCATTAACCGTGTAGGTTCCAGACATCTGTCCGGCAGGTATGATGACCTTCACATGAGCTGCGTCCAGTTCAGTGTAGCCCTCCGGAGAACTCGGGGCGAGATTATCACCCAGCGGGTTATACACTGCGATCCGGACCGAAGTAACGTCCACACCTGAGCCATTGATACGATTGGTGAGGTCATCATATATGGCCTCGACGATAACCGCCTGCTCCGATGTGAATATTGCACCGTCATCCGGAGTATGGTCAGTGAACTCCGGTGCGATAATATCAATCAGATACGTCATGGCGCTCACCGTGAGACCATGATCCGGATCAACTTCTGGATTGTACAATTCGTCAGTTGCCCTGACCTCAACACTCACGCCACTGTAACCCTGAATGATCGGAGCAGGCACATCGAACGGCACAAGCACGGTATCACGACCGGCGGGATCCACAATGGTCGGGCCACTCACCAACTCATAGGTATGAATTACGAGTACTGTGTCGTAGGGGTAGCCTTCCAGATAGATGAGACTATCGCGGATGGCGTAGATACTGTAGCTGATGCCATTAGTTGCGAGAGGTACACCGGTAGACCTCACTGTGAAGTTGAAGCTATCGGCACCCTCCGGATTGAACCATGAACCACAGGCAAGCTGAGCAAAGGCAATCGAGGGCCCGGGAACCACGATATCGAAGCTCCATGTGGTGACCCCGATGTTGCCTACGCAGTCAGTCACGTTCACGTTAACCGTATAGTGACCCGGAACAGGATCGTTCAGAATGAACTTGGCATGAGCCGCATCCAATTCGAAGAACTGACCGGGTGTGGCAGGACCGACCTTCTGGCCATTGGGTGCAATGATAGTCATGACTGCCGTGCTCGGCACAACTCCAGAGCCGTTCATTCCGGAATTGCACATGTCGTTGAACATGGTCTCAACCACAACTGCGGCCTGTAGACTTAGGCGAGCGCCATCCACCGGCAAGTTGTTGGAGAAGACCGGAGCGCAGTTGTCAGACCAGAAGGTCATACTGCTGCTGTTTTCGGATCCGATAACATCGGTGGCTGTGACAGAAATCTCGATACCAGTTGAGCCCTGCGGAAGCGATCCCGCAAGCAAGTAAGCAACGGTAACGACATTCTGGCCGGCCGGATCAATAGTCGTCGGTCCGGAGATGATGTTATAATACTCTTCAGGCATCGCGCGAACCGTGTAGGTGATTCCATTGGTCGCGAGCGGGATATTGTCGGTCCACGACACCGTAAAGGTAAAGGTGTCGGCTCCTGTTGGATTGAACCATGTGCCACACTCACCCGGCTGGAAGGCTATACTTGGGCCTTCGCCGAGGACATCGAAGCTCCACGAACGAACGCCGATATTGCCCACGCAATCGGTTACATTGAGGTTCACTGTGTAGGCGCCGGGTGTTTGGTTCGGCGGCAACACGAATTTGGCATGAGCTGCGTCGAGTTCAAGGAAGTCGGCTGGGACATTCGGGCCAATGTTCTGGCCGTCGGGACCGATGACGGTCATGCCGACCGTGCCGACCACAATGCCGGAACCGTTGGCACCGCTCGAGCAATCGTCATTGAAGGTTGCTTCGATGACAATCGCTTCACCGATCGTGAAGTCCGCTCCCGATGCGGGCAGAACCGTCGCAAACGCCGGCGGGCAGTTGTCAGCCGTGTAGGTCATGTGGCTGCGCGTCATGCCGTTGACAGTATCCGTCTCAGGATTATAGAAGATATTCGCCGCCGTCACGTAGATGTCAATGCCGGTTTCTCCATTCGGGAAAGAACCGGATGGATCCCACGTAACGGTCACCTCATCCAGATTAGCAGGATCAATAGTGGTCGGGCCGGCAATTCGCGTTCTGCTGGGCAGCGAGTATACACTGTACGTAATGCCGTTGACAGCCATCGGAACACCCGCAGTCTCCTGAATAACGAAGCTGAAGGTGCTTGTGCCTTCCGGATTGAACCAGTTGCCACATTCAGTCGGCGGAGTAAACGTAATGCTCGGACCACTGACCTGAATGTAATAGGTCCAACTAAGCGGCACAGCGCCAACGTTGCCTGCGCTGTCCGGAGCCACAATCGTGACACGGTGCTCGCCCGGCATATAGTACTTGGCGGCAGAGTCCGCATTAGCGCCACCGAACAGAATGTAAGCATCGTCCTGCTGACCGTACGGATGGGAGATATGGAAGTTATAGTCGGCATTGCCGTTCATCGAGAAATCGAAGCGGTCGCCGTCAATAACTAACCATAGAGCTTGCACATTGACACCGGCTGCGCCGCTACCGCACATGACGAGGTCATTGATGACCGCTTCAATCGTCGGGCGTTCGCCGTAGTTCAGAGTATCCGGCTCATAGTTGATCGGATCTTCGTCAATCTGGCCATCGGAGTCATTATCTGTACAATCGTGCCAGTCTTCATTCGAACCACCTTGCGGATTGTAGTAGCCACCGCGGTCGCCATCATCGTCAATTGGCGCGCCGACAGGTGATACCGCAACAACCATCGGAGGCTCGACATCCACCGTGTAGCGGTAATCGGATGGCGAGTTTTCCAGACAGACATTGTTGTTCACATGCCAGATCACACACATTTCGCCGACGCTATTGGTCGGGATTTGGCTGATCTGATCCCACTGAATCACGAAAGATGCACGGTAGCCGTTGGTGATCGGCTCGAAGGTCATCGCCTCGTGAGTGATGATCTCCTCACGTCCGTACTCGCCACTGCAGTCATTGATTTCAGCCGTTACGGAGGTTAAGTCAATACCACTCTCCGCATCGGTTAGGTTAGCCCATAGAGTAATCTGGTGGTTGATGTACTCCGGATAGGTAAAGGCCGTCGGAGCCGTCAGATCCACATAGAACGGAGTCAGTCGGGTCGGCACATTGTTCACATAGAACTGAATAGTGTGCGCACCCGCCGATAGACATCCATACCACGGGCCACATCCGCTGGCTCCCGGATTGAACCACACTTGGTAGACTCCGGAAACATAGTCATAGCGCGTTTCAAACGCGAATAGCGTATCGCAGGAATCAACGACTCCACCTTGGTCGTAGCCGTTGTCGGGCACACCATTGCTGACAATGCGGATGCCGTCGAGATACGCGTCAATCGTGTTCTCATCCGGCGCCACTTCGCCCTGGCGGAGAGTTACCCAGAACGTCGGGTTACAGTTAGTGGTGACACCACGATCTGCGGTGTAATAAGTACTATCTGGCAACGTTTCGCATCCATCAAAAGTGAAGCGGGTCCATTGATCAATCGGCGGAACCGTCGTCTTAAAGACAGCGACGCGCAATTGATTGGCACAACTGCCGGGAACGTCGGAATCGTTCCAATTCGGACGGAGGTGGAAGTCAACGACGTTGTTACGTACACTGTCGTAGACCACACCCGTTTCAAGCCAGATCTGCGAACTCGTGCTCCAGTAGGCGGCTACAAGACGGTCGCCGGGTTGCACAAGGGCCGGATCGAAGGCCATCTTGAAGTGTGATTCCTCGGAGACACTGTTGGACGCGATGTTCTTGGTCATAATAACTTCGACATCGGACACCAGAGTATAATAGTACTGCGACGGCGGGATGAGGTTAGCCTCTTGAGCGTCGCGCAGTGGCTCGAACCAGAGAATTCCCTCGTGAGAAACGCCACGATTCGGAACGTACAACTCGAGATTAGTATCCTCAGAGGTCAGCCAGCCGTTTGAACCACCGACTGTATCCACTCGGTGAACGTTCATCACGTAGGTAAACATCGCGTCCGCACCGCCTACATCGCCCTGTGGAACCGTCGTAAAGATAGTGACGCGACCGTCGCGGTCATGCGGCAGTGCGCACGGACTGCTATTGGAAGACATCTGACCTGCATAAGTTCCAGGCGCTCCTTCCGTCGGATTGACACACACAAGGTTACCGGTGACGAAGCAGCCGCCGTCATAGTCGTATTCTTTTAACAAGCTGAAGACCCAAGGTACATTATCTCCTGTCACGCTTACGCGCACCCAATCCTCGGCAAAGATCTCGATCTCACCGGCGGGAGTGGTCGTCAAGATAATGAATGGTGGATTCGGGTCATCATTGTTGTTCTGATCGGTTGCCACTGCACGGAGGATCGCACTGTCCGGTATAGTGTGGCTCTCGAAGGAGATTGACCAGAGCTTATAGTCAAGCCAAGCGTCGCACTGAGGCGTTCCAGAGAGCACTTCACCAAGGCTAATCCAAGACTGGCCTGCATTGATGGAGTACTGGAACCGAACCTGACTGGTGTAGTTCGTCGGGCAGTCATCGGTAACGGCCCAGAGACGATCCGGACATCCGATACTATTATTAAGATCCCATCCGACGATTCTCGCGCTCTGCGGGCTGCGATCAATGATCGAGAAGTGCTTGATGTCTGTCGCACAGTTTCCAGCAACATCCCAGGCTTCAACCTTCATCTGATATTCACCGATTGGAACGCCACCGGTGTTCCACAGCGCTTCGTAAACTTCCGCGCCGTCGCCTCCGATGAAGTACCAGGTCACAGTATCACTTCGGGCGACACCGCTTCCATAATAGAATACGACGCTGTCGCCGCCGCTGTTACCTCCATTGGCGAATGGATCAGTGATGGTAGCCACCATCCGAACTACCTCGCCCTGCGGGATTTGGACACCCTCAGGAGTCAAGTCATTGTAGATGCTGGTGAATTCGACAATCGGTGCGGTGTTGTCCACGATCACAGAATCGGCAACGATGTAGTATGCATAGTTGGACGATGGAACCGCGCTATCCGAGACCTTGATACGCAGGGTGATCAAGCCGGACGGTAGACCTGTGAAGTTAGCCGGGAAGCTCCAATTATTGCTCTCCCCGTCGCGAATGGCAAGACCCGTCGGCACTTCTGGCTGGAAGTTACCCGGAACAAGCTGCCAGTATTGAGGCACATCTGGATTAGAC
>JAGVEU010000530.1 GCA_020057985.1 Calditrichota bacterium
AATAGCATGTTCAGTATCTTTGAGCGGTCCGACATTGACTGCACTCCCGCCATGAATCACACACTTTTCCAGCGTCGCAGATTCGCAGCCGAACAACCAAATGCCTCCCCACATACTTGTCCCGTCCGGCTTGAAGTAGATCGAATCCACGCCACTGCCCTGCGCATTCAACGTGCCTTGCACAAGCAGATAAGCTCCCGGTCGAAACTCAACCACTGTCCCCGGCTCAATCGTGAGCGTAGAGCCCACTGGTATTTGATATGCACCATGCACGATAATGCGACCCGACCACTTCTGGTCGCTGAGAGGTTGTACACCAGTCACGGGTTGCGCGTAAAGGCCGGTGTGCTTCGGGCCGTTTTGAAACTGTGACCAGAAAACTAACTCGCGATTGTAGGGGGCGCTCAAATCCGTAACCTCCAACGTCATTGATTGATTCGAAAAGAACAGGAAGTCTCCCTGCTGCACGCACGTGATCACTTCCGTTAGGCCATCGCCGTCAATATCGTCTATGACCGGAGTACCCTCGTAATGGGTGCCGTTCGTAGTCGCAAGGCTCAGGTCTGTTGCGTACAACGAATCACCGGTGCCATTCAGGCAGTCAATCGCAATAAGTCTGGCTGTGTTCGCATCAGAAGCCTGCGGTTTGCAATAGACAATCTGAGGGCGTGCAGCACCTGCTAAGTCGGCAATTGCAGGAGAAGCCACGCGGATGCATGGGCGTGGCCAGTGGTATTGATCGGGAACGGGCTGATGAGATGGACCATATAGATGTGCGCTGAACCTTGTGATGAAATTGGTCCAAAGACCTGCGGGATGTTGTGGGTCCACAAGCCACGAACTCAGATTTGCAATGGCAGGATAAGATGGCCACCAGTGTCCACCAGCGTTCAATTGGGACTGGGAATTCAGATAATTTAGCTCAGATCCGTCATTGCCCATGACTAAGACCTCTCCTTCCCACTGTTGCCAAAGACCTTGCACTGTGTGCCACCGCGCCACTGGAATCAGAAACTCGAGAGTGTTGTTGGCATCCAAGTCACCGATGGCAATCGTCCCGTCATACACAAAGCGGATAGCTTCGTTCGCGTCGGAAAGCAATTGATGTGGCCCGCCCCACATGCTCACCCATTGGGCATTTTGCCACTTGTAGCAATTCACCATTTGCTGATTTGCTGTTACGATCTCATCGTAGCCGTCTCCGTCGATGTCCGCCGCACTTGCGCCACACCGAAAACTCGCCGTTTGAGTGTCAGGCGCGTACTGGTCCGAATGCCAGGAAAATTGAGGTTCCTGGATCGAATCCAGCACTGGTGGATCTGTGAAAAGGTCAATCGCTGTCAATTTGCAGATCTTATCAAAGATGCTGCGTTCCGAAACGCCGTAGAACACTACGCAGTTGCCGCCCATTCCGATGCCGGGTCGACAGATCACCGGAATGTCCCAGGCCCGTTGAACTCCGGCCTCGGCTGCTTCCTGACCATACACGTGCTGCGAAAAGTCGCTCCCGTTCCAAGTCCACCAGAGCAAGACCGAGAAAGGACGGCCTTGACTAATAAGGACATTGCTTCGAAGCGTCACCAGAATCTCGGGTTTGCTGTCTCCATAGACATCGCCCGCGGCTGGAATGTCATAGATGCGCATGATGTAGCGATCGGGTTCAAGCTCATAGCCGTAGCAGAAGATCGTTGGAACGTCCAGTGTCCGCGTCTGCTGCCCGCTGCTGCTCTTCACATACACATGCGTTGCATCTACCGTGATTACTTCCTTGCCTAACCACAATGGATTCACGTCAGCAACAACAGCCCCTCGAGCCCATGAGCCCATGCCGTCGGGCGGTCCTTGTGGATTCCAATTGAACGAGGCATTCCACGCAGTTGCAAGCACAGGAATCAGAAGCGCGACATTCGCTTGCAACAAAGTCATTCGGGGTAACATGATCGAATCCTCCTGAATTTGGTTCTTACCTTATGAGGCATATCTTATGAAACGACACGTTGTCTCGTGTCACCAAGCGTATGAAATAGATTCCGGAAGTGAAGCCGTCAAGGTTGATCTGTAGACCGGTGTTGTCGCGGTCTTGTCCGACCGATTCATGCCACACACACTGGCCAAGCACGTTGTACAGCTCCAAGCTCTTCAGCTTTCGGACAGGGCCGTTCAGAGTGATGGTGCTGTTGGTCGGATTCGGCCACATGAAGAAGTCTTGGCTGTTCGAACCCTGTACTTGCCGATCCGACACGGCCAGATCCACCCTCCAGTAACGGTAGTAATATCGAACATGCATGTTAAGATCAGTGCGGGTGAACACCACGTGCCGAATTCCGGTAGACGAGACACCGTACGCCAATGGCCCGCCACCATAATCTTGCGATCCAGGACAGACAAGAACCGTGTCCTGTATCAAGTTAAGGTTGGGTAAGGTGTACAGCTTGAAGTGGGTGCAGCGATCTTCGAGAAAAGTCATGAAGCTCGCGACAGTATCTCCTTCCACGGCAGTATACGCCTGCAAAGGACCTATTTGGATGCCTGATATTTGCGAGTAATCGGCCCGCCGAAGCACTGACAAAGAACACACGCCCGAGATCTCTCCCGTCAGATAGCCTCCTTGAAAAAGCAGGAGGGAATCGCCTATTGGATCAATAGTTTTAGGGCCAGAAAAATGTCCGGAGAGCTCCGGACTGAGAGCCACATAGTCATCCAAATGCTGACTGTCAAAGGGCACATTTGTGGCCACGCGCTTGGCGTAAATCGCATCCCATTCCACATCTGAGAAGTATCGCTGTCGCCACATAAGTTGCAAGGAATCCGTGTGATCCAGAAAACCCACTACGCCATCAATTCGCTGCCCACTGCGTGCCCATACGTCTACGAAGTCTAACGGCCTCTGACCGTTAGGAAGACAGACCACAGCCCGAATCGCACTATCCCCGTTTGCGTAAGCGAACGTCAACTTGCCGTCGGAACGGGTGCTGAATTCAAAGCTAAAGGAACCCCCATATAGATTTCCGGTCCATAACTGCGACGGTCCAAGTGGCACACCTTCGAGACTGAGACTTCGGGTTCGGTGACCTCCGCCGGTGGGGGAACCGAAGGCATTCCAGTACCACATCGCCATGATGCTGTCCGCACCAAAGGTTCCAATTTTCAGCATGCTGCCTGCCGCATCTGTGCTGTCACCAAGAAGTAAAGGACTTGCGAGGCAGTTGCCCTGGTCGTCATATTTGACATAGGCAACACCCCCGTGGATGCGAGTAGGTTCGACATCAAGGCGAAAATGCACACGGAAGATGATGTGCACGCCTCCCAGCAAATCTATCGTCAATGCTGCCTCGTACGGCCCTGTCGTCGCGTTTGCCGGAGGCTCCCAGAGCAGAATCTCCGGACTCCATTCAGCAGACAGATCACCTGCAGTCCAGAAGATAAAGAAAATAGCCAAGCAGACAATCCGTAAGTGTATAGTTTTCATGTTGTTACACTTGAAACGAAAAAGCGCAAATCTCCCTGCCATCTTGTTTAATTAAAACAGCAATGAGATTCGCGCATGGGAGTGTCCGGTTTGGTTTCGGTCAATGAAGAATAT
>JAGVEU010000407.1 GCA_020057985.1 Calditrichota bacterium
GCGTGTTCACAGGCAATGACAAAATTGTGGTGATCCTCGGCGACAACATTCTTGAAAAAGATATTACCGTGCACGTCAACAACTTCCGCCAGCAGGACGGAGCCAAGATTCTGCTCAAAGAGGTTCCTGATCCCCATCGCTTTGGAGTGGCTGAAGTAGATGCGAACGGCAAGGTGACCAACATCGTCGAAAAACCCAAGGAACCCAAGTCCAACCTTGCGGTCATCGGGGTTTACATGTACGATAGCAGCGTATACAACATCATTGGCACCTTGAAACCTTCCGGCCGTGGAGAATTGGAAATCACGGATGTCAACAATGCCTATTTGAAAGCGGGAAGATTATCGGCAGAGAAGATTTCTGGCTGGTGGACAGATGCCGGGACGTTTCCTTCGCTGTATCGAGCGACACGACTCGTTGCTGAGAAGGTTGAGCCACGCTTGAAGGAAGAGTGGTACACGGGAGTATGAAGGAAAACTTCAAACCACAAACTTCAAACTTGAAAATGACAGACCCCAACAACTTCCGTGCAGGACTTCGAGCAACACATAGGAGACTTCCCTTGATTTTACAACTTCGCATTCTGTTTTGCATTCTGATGATGCTATGTTTCCAATCACTCGCCGGCTTTGCTGCAAATCATGATTACAGCAAACAGGGTTGGAAAAAGACCTATGCCGAATTGGGGCTGGAGGCGGATCTCGTGCAGCTTTATCAAGACTATCTGACGAATGCGGAGGACATGGAAGTAGCGCGGCAGGTGCAAAACGAGTGGTTCAATGTGGACAGCGCGGCCTGTGTGGTGTTTGCCAAATCACAGCATGAGAAAGAACCGAAAATTGCCAAGTGGGCATATTTAGCCGGACGCTTTGGTTCGATCAGGGAAAGGCTGTTGCTTGGCCGCAGAGCGATTGCACTGGACCCGAAGTGGCCCTATGGATACCGGCTGGTAGTAGTTTCCTACGTGCCGCTCTTTGAGCATACCGCATCACCAAAGGATCAGGCGCAATTACAGTCGGAACTTTCAAAGGATGAAAAGTCTTTTGATTCATGGATCAAGTTGGAGCCGCAGGATCAGCACGCCGTGATGTCACTGCTTTCCTATTATCTGTATAAAAAGCAACTTCCTGCCGCGAAAGATCTGCTCGCCCGCGCCAAACGGGATTCCATTGATTGGAATCTGAACAGCGAAAACGAGTATGAAGCCTCGTTAGCAGCGGCGAACGGCAACTATGATGAAGCCTTCAGCGCAGCTCATCGTCTTGCCGGAATCTTGCTTGAGCGTGGACAAATTGACAGCTCCGAACAGAAATACTACACCTATAGCACCTACGTTCCAGCGTTGCGTCGCGCCGGAGCCTATGAAGAACTTGTCAAAGCCATGCAAGCAAAGAACGACAGCATGGATGCTGAGGGATGGTACGATCTGGCCTGCACGGCGTCATGTTTCGGTCACCAACAGGCCGCCGTAGATTATTTGAAGCACGCGCTTGATGCCGGCTACAGCGAAGTCGAATGGATGAAAGCAGATCCCGATTTAGAACCCCTGCACAGTGATGCCACTTGGAAAGATCTATTAACCAAGGCGGCTTCCTCCAAATCCAAGAACTCGGAGAAAACCCGCACAGAACTCCTGCGTAACAAGATAGACAAAGAAGCCCCGGACTGGACATTGACTGACGCAAATGGCAAGACCGTCAAGCTGTCTGATCTGCGCGGACAAGTGGTGCTGCTCGATTTCTGGGCGACATGGTGCGGCCCATGCCGTATGGCTATGCCGGTGATTGACGAGTATATCAAGACCAAGATGCCCAAGAGCAATGTACGGGTGTTTTCGATCAATGTTTGGGAGCGAGCGCCAATTCAGAAACCAAAGCTCTTCATGCAGAAAAAGGGCTATGCAATGGAACTGCTGTTCGGCAACGATGAACTGGTCAAAGCCTACGGAATTGACGGCATTCCCTATCTTTGCGCCATTGATAAAAACGGCCACATTCGCTTTGAAGAGCGCGGCTTCAGCGATGCTCTGAAGAATAAACTGCCTTTCTGGGTTGAGGATTTGCTGAAGTAGCAATAAGAACCGAATTCCATCGTTGTTTACTACGGAGGAAGTAAAATGAACGAGCGCTTTCCCCAGCATTTCTGGGGCATGTTTGCCCTGTCGGTGGCAATTGTAGTTCTTGCGTTTGTTGGGGCGTCTGCGATTCGGGATGCTAAACGCGCCAGCGACACCATCACCGTGACCGGCTCGGCACGTAAGTCTATCCGTTCCGATTATGCGACGTGGGGCGGAGGGGTAGCTTGTCTTACGCTGACCTATCAAGAGTCCTTTAAGGAGTTGAAGCGGCAAACGGATCGTATTCGCGCGTATCTAAAGGAGCATCATGTTCCGGATAGCGCGATTACGTTTTTCACCATCCGACCGGAGGAGTTCATGGAACCGCAGGATCGAAAATCGCGAATGAGAAGCGCCGAACCTGAGCCGCCCAAATTTCTCGGATACAAGCTCTCGCAACGGTTCTCTGTAACCTCATCGCTGGTGGATTCGATTGATGCGCTTTCCCGTGGCATCACCGACCTCATCAGTGAAGGCTTTGCAGTAGGCTCGGAATCACCGCAGTATTTCTACACCAAACTGAATGAACTGCGCATCGAAATGCTGGGTGAGGCAACCAGAGATGCAAAGCTGCGGGCTGAACAAATCGCCGAAAGCGCCGGAGGAAAAATCCGTTCGCTTCGCAACGCCCGCATGGGAGTCTTTCAAATCACAGCTCCCAACTCCCGCGAAGTTCGCGATTACGGCATCTATGATACCTCCACTATCGAGAAGGATATCACCGCCGTAGTGACCGTGACCTTTGCGGTGGAGTAGTAAGCAAACCACAAGCTGCAAATGAGAAACTAAAATAGCTACTATCAACGTTGTGCACTCAGCCTTTCGAAGTGAAGTATACTGTCCCAAGTCTCTCAGCCCAAAGACGTTATAATGGTCAGTCTCGAATCTTCTTGCATTCTTAATTCCTAATTCATAATTCGTAATTCCCATGAATCGCCTTAAGATGCGCTTGATCCATGTAAAAATTTTTGATTGGTTGCGAAAGGGACAGCGCGGATTCCTTACAGCGCTGCTGCTGTTTATGGTTGTGATCATGGTCGCCGATCTCAGCAGGGGACGCTTCTATCAAACGGACTTTGGTGCGTACCTGCAAGCGGCGGCGCGGTTTACGCGCGCGGAGTCGCTCTATGATCGCGAGCCGGGCGAGATCTCCAAGATGGCTTACAAATATGCGCCGGCTGTGGCCACGCTCTTTATTCCGCTACTCGTGTTTGGGGTGTTTGCCGCGAAGCTGATCTACTATGTGCTGAACTGTATCGTGGTGTTGATCCTGTTCCGTCAATCCCGTGCGCTGGTCATACGCGTGTGCAACGGATGTGCGGTGCCGTCGCAGGCGCATCTGTTTGTTGCTTTCGGAGCGCTCGGTGAATTCCTATATCGAGAAATCAGCATCGGCAATACCAACGCGCTGGTGTCCATACTTGCCATCAGTGGATGCCTTGCCGTAATCTCGAACCGGGACTACGCAGGGGGTATCCTCTTGGCGTTGGCCACCTTGTTTAAACCGCATTACGCGCTGATTCTGGTGTTCTTCCTGCTTCTCAGGAGATGGCGGACGGTTCCGGCGTTTGCGGCGGTTTGGTTTACTGCGTTTCTCCTGCCTGTGCTTGTCTATGGTTGGGAAGGAAATATAGCTCTGCACAGCAAGTGGATAGATGTCATGCGGGTTCACAATGCCGCCAGTTCGTGGATTCATGATATGTATGGCATGAACAACATCTACGAAGCGCTCTCATGGCCCTTCACGGCACTGGGGCTGCATGGATTTGTGACGAGTCCGGTCTATCCGGTGATTGTGCTCGCGCTGCTCGGAGCCGGACTATTTCATTTATGGCGCAAGTCCGCGCGCGAGAGCCTGTCGCCCTTTTTTCCGCTCTTGTACGTGATCGCATGTACACCAATGCTTTGGCAGGTGGATGTCAACCACTTTGTGTTTTTGATGCCGGTCGTTCTGTGCCTTGCCGTGATGTGGCGGTCGCAGCGACTGTGGTTTCGCATCGTCGTGTTCACAGGCCTTTTGCTCCTCGGAGGCAACATCTACGAAGTTTGGGGTCGTCCGAGACATGCCATGTTCTACGATGCTGGAGTTTACGGGATCGGCGCGTCGCTGCTTATGCTCGCGCTGGTGTTTGCTGATTTGAAACGCAGATCAGGTTCACCGGCTCTCGCAACAGCCGAGAACAGTAGACGGTGAAATAGATTCCGTCAACAAATCAGCTTTTTCAAGTTTCAATTTTCATATTTCAAGTTTTTCTTCATGAACCGTATCCTTATCACCGGACACAAGGGCATGTTGGGGCGCAAGCTGGTTGAAGTGGCCACTCGGCTCGAAAAGAAGTTCACCGGACTCGATTTGCCGGAGTGCGATATCACCAACCGCATGGCCGTAAGCCGTGCTATGCTTGATGCTGAACCCGACATCATCATGCATGTCGCGGCCTTTACGGCGGTGGATCGCTGTGAAACCGAGCCGGAGCGCGCGTATCACATCAACGCTACCGGCACACAAAATGTCTGCTTGGCCGCACAGGAACTTGGCATTCCCGTTTTGTATATCTCGACGGATTACATTTTCGACGGCATGAAAGCAGAACCCTATGACGAATGGGATGCAGCCAATCCGCTCTCGATTTACGGCAAGTCCAAATATGCGGGTGAGTGGTTTGTCCGTGCGTTGTGCCCTCAGTATTACATTGTCCGCACTTCATGGCTGTGCGGGCATGGCGGTGTGAATTTTGTCGAGACGATTTTGAGACTAACTGCCGAGAAGCCCGAACTCAAGGTGGTCAATGATCAGCACGGCAGCCCGACCTTTGTGCAGGATCTTGCGCCGGAGTTGTTTCGTTTAATTGAGAGCGGAACCTACGGCACCTATCATATCACGAATCAAGGCTATACCACGTGGTTCGGGTTCGCACAGAAGATTGTTGAGCTTACTGGTCTGATAACACGAATCGTTCCCTGCACGACAGAGGAGTTCCCACGTCCGGCGCCAAGACCACGCAACTCCAGATTGTCTCCGCGATTGTATGAGAATGCCATAGGAATCCGAATGCCCTCATGGGAGGCGGGTCTGAA
>JAGVEU010000287.1 GCA_020057985.1 Calditrichota bacterium
ATGGCCTTTGTGACACCTGCCTTGAAGGACCTCACAACAGTCGGCAGAGATTCCGAAATAGCTTTACCAAATTCATGAGTGGGAACCGTAGCGACACAGCTTGCTGTGTCTCTTGCTGAGTCATTATTGTCAAGATTTTCGCGTGGTTGCAGTACTATGATGGCATGAACATGATTCGGCATGACAACGGAGCAATCTACGATCGTGCGTGTGTAATGGCAGGCCAAATCCTTCCACGCTGTTTCAACAATCCTACCCCACTCATTCAGTGTCATTTCTCCGTTAAGTACCTGTCCGTAAATGCATTCCATGTTATGCGTACAGATCGTGATAAAGTAGTGACCGGGATCTGAATAATCATGGCACTTCATTCGAACGGTTTTGCGGCGGTTTTTTGGCATTATTGGGGGACATAGCTTGCTATGTCTCATGGATAATTGCACAGTTGTGACGCTCGATTGCATTCTTGTTGTTCGGCGGTTTCTGGACATCAATCGGGGATATAGCAAGCTATGTCGCTACAGGTGTAATACCTTGGCAATGGGATTCGCCAGCAGAATCATTCCCAATCCCCAGAGTACAGCCAGAATCGCCGGGATTGCGCAGTATTTCAATACGCGATTAGGCTGATCCTCCTTCACCACTTGAGCGGAAAAGACAACTGCGAGTCTCGTGGGCGGCAGAAAATCGCCGACTGAGGCAAGCAAGGACAGCGCCGCAGCGACGATGATGTTGTTGTACTTCAGCAAGGCAAGTAAGAACGGCACACCAAGAACCGAACTTGCTCCGTAGGCAGACACGCCGCCAAATAACGGAGTGAAGATCGCCATGCCTGAATAGAGCAAAGCGCGCGGAAGTTCAAGCACGCTTACGACAATCCAACCGCGCGCCCCGGTGAGGGTGAGGACTTGAATGAACATTCCGATTCCCGCAAGTAATCCCATGATCGGAATGGCCTCGCGGGTCGCCCAGGTAGCGGCATCATTGATTCGGATTTTGTCGCCGGTGAACAGCCCCAGAATTCCGGCGAGCACAAACATGAGCGGCACACCGATATACGGAACATACTCCGGAAACGATTTCCCGCCGACAAGCAAAGCCACCAGAAGTACCAGAGGCAGAAAGAGCTTGGAGCCGTAATCGGAATAGCGGGAAGGAGGAAGCTGATCGCGCAGCGCGGCAAAATCAATCTTCTTGAAGTACCTTCCGGCAATGATGAACGATGAAACAATGGCTAACGGAACACTCGCAATCAGCAGCGGAAGATCAAAGCCGACATACGGCATATCTACGCCGCTGCAAATAATCATCGCGCAGATATTGACCGGCGGCGCTACCATTCCAAAAAAGGCAGCGGTGGCGATAAATGCGCCGACTCTTGCGCGCGGCACTCCGATAAGCATGAACATAGGAGCCACCATTGCGCCGGTTGTCAGCACACAGGGAGCGGTGAGTCCCGTGAGCATTCCGGGAAACATGACAAAGAGCGTTAGCAGAACGAGCAACAGTCTCGGCATGCGATAGAAAGCCGAAATCATCGCCGTACTCAAGGTGCTCAGCGCGCCGCTGCGCTCGAATACCGCCATGAAGAACAGCGAGGTAATGACAATCAGCATCGGATCGAGATAGGCAAAGGTTCCCTCGACCAAGTGCCGGATTGCAAGACCTTCACCGCCGATGAGCGCACCGGCGACGGCTGAGAGTGCAAGCGAGATGCCGGTGGGGATTCGCAGCAGAAATATTCCTACTGAGAACACCGCTATCATGGCAAGCAGAATCCACCCTTCCATTATCGCTTCGACTTCACTTTATAATAGACGTCAGATTTTCCGATGCGCGGCAGTGGAATGGGATCAAAGGGTATGCCCGCTTCGTTGGCGATCTCTTCCACGTGCAGGAGATTGAGAACAGGGACGCCGTCGTTCAGAAAATCAAAGATCAATCCTGTGCCACGTTCGGTATAGTACTCCTGCCACAGATTTCTCGATGGGTCAATCCAACCGCCCGGCAATTCGCGTCCGCCGAGCCCTTTGCCAAGCATCGCGTGGTTGCCACCGATATTAATGAGCAAACCATAGCTCTTCGGTGACCCTAAGAGCTTACGGCGAAGCGCAGTTTGAGCCTTCAGCGTCGCGGATTCAAGCAGTGGATAACCGAGACGGTCGCTGGTTTGGCGAAGCAATTCTACACCCTCATCAGGCAAGCCACCGCCGACATCGCCGACCGCTCCGAGGGTGACAAAATTGCTCCGCATCGAGAGTTTTCCGGCGCGGAAGAGCACATCTTCCATGTCAATCCAGGAATACTCTTCCTGATTTGCGCCGTAGCTCGATGCTCCTAACGAGCAAATCTTTAGCGATGGTATTCCGAGAGTCTCCAGCGCTATTGTGACAGCCAGATTCAACCCCGGAAATGAACCCGTCATGGTGACAATCACACTATCGTCCATTGAAATTTTATGTTCCTTCAAAACGCGGACCACATAAGCAGCAAAGTCCGGATTCGTGGCGGCGCGCTTTGCGGGAATTGAACCGAGTGTGGTTGTGATCAGCGAACTCTCCACCCCAATCAGACCGGTGCGATTCGGATCAAGCGTCGCGTCGTAGAGCTTGTGTGCTCTCGCATGATCATACAATGTGCGTTCCGCGCTGCGCATTCTCGTCGCCGCTTCAAGCATCTTGGAATAGACCGGATGCTTGTGGATGCGGGCAAATGTCGGCTGTGCGAGCAGTATTAGAAGCGAGAGCGCGAAAGCAAAAGCACTTACCCCCCTTGCCCCCCTACTAAAGTAGGGGGGAATGACTATCTCCCCCCACTTTAGTGGGGGGACAGAAGGGGGGTTCTTTCGCATTTTAATATCCGGCAGCAACTCCGTCCCGCCGTGGATCTGCAGCTCCGGTCATGGCTCCCGATTGGGGATCAAAGTATATTGCATTCACACCGCCAAAGAAATTATTGAGCGCGCTGTTCGGATAGATCTTCCAACCTCTCCCCGATAAGTTGTTCAGAGTCTCTTTGGCAATCCGCGATTCAACGACCAGCGTCTTCTTGGAGGGATAGAAACGCGGCGCATCGAGGGCTTCATTCAGTGGCAAACTGAAATCCAGCACATCAATAATGACCTGTGCGAGTGCCGGAGCGATGCGTGGACCGCCCGGAGAACCGATGACAAGAACAGGCTTACCGTCTTTGCGGACAATGGTTGCCGCCATGTTGGAAGGCGGACGATGACGCGGAGCAATTCCGGAAATGCCGGTTGTGTCAGAAGCAAAATCTCCCATGTGATTGTTGAGCAGTAATCCGTGTTCCGGAACCATCAGCGCGGCGCCGAAGAAGTAGTTGATGGACTGCGTGAGGCTCACCAGATTTCCCATCGAGTCTGCAATGACCAGATGTGTAGTATTGCCCGGCCCAAATGCGCGGATGGAATCGAGTGGAGTAACAATTTCACTTGCGCTGTCGCTGCGCATTCGGGAGCGGGCAGTTTCAAGCCACTCTTCAGAGAGCATTTTTTCTGTGGGGACTCTCGCAAAATCCGGATCACCAACCCACTTACCGCCATCGGTCAAGGCTTGTCGTGTGGCGGATGCGAGCGTGTGAATGTAGTCCGCACTCAAATGCCCCATGCTCTTCAGATCACTCTTCTCTACGAGCTTCAGAATCTCGAGCACGGCAGTTCCCCCACTGGATGGAGGCGGAAGAGTGATAATCTCATAGCCATGGTAGAATCCGCGCACAGGTTTTCGGTCACGGATCGAATACGAGGCAAGATCCGAGGTGCTCAGAGTTCCGCCGTGAGTTGCAATCGTTCCTACCACTTCTTTGGCAATCGGCGGATGATAGAAATTATCAAGCCGTGTGCGCGACAAGAACTTCAGGAATTTCGCAAGAGCCGGCTGCTTTAACACGGTTCCTGCCGGAGCAGGCAAACCGCCCACCAGAAACGTACTGGCCATCGCTGAGTCGCTCTGAATCTCCTCAATATGATCGAGAATCTGAGTTGCGAGTTTTTCCGTAATAGCAAAGCCGGTGTCTGCATACGAAATCGCCGGAGCCATTAGATCAGCGAGCACGCGCGTTCCAAAGCGATCATGCATCGCTTGCCAGCCTGCCGCGGAGCCGGGAACAGCAACCGCCTTTGCTCCCATTCGCTGCACTAATTTGAGTGTATCGGATTTCTGAAAATAATCGGCAAGCTGCAATTTAGCAGGCGCACGCTCGCGATAATCAATGACATAAAACGAGTCGAGCTTGGCATCGTAATACAGTAAAAATCCGCCGCCGCCTAAGCCGGACGCATGCGGCTCCACTACGTTTAATGCAGCTACTGTAGCAATGGCCGCATCAATCGCATTTCCGCCCTCGGCAAGCGCCTTCATTCCAGCTTGCGACGCCAATGGGTGCATGGAAACCACCATTGCGCTTGTACCATGTACCGCTTGTGAACGGGTAAAAGTTGTGTCAATGGGAGGAGTTGGCTTGGGTGTGGGGATAGGCTTGACAACCTGTTTGACCGGTGCGCAGCCAATAGCCACGACGAGGGTTAGAAAAGCGAGGACTCGTAGGATTGGTTTCAAGGATGGAAATTCCAGAATATCAGGAGGATAGGTCGGAAAAGCAACATTGCGCCTAGAGATTTAAGTGTAGTAATATAATGTATTAAGATCATCTTAGCAAGGCGAAATAGCAAATATCATGAGAGCTTCATCGCCTTGAACAAATGCACGAAAATGAGTATTTTGTTACGATCTGAAAGAGCCGAGACACAAGCCAAACAGAAGACTCGATTATGCTAAAATCCATCATTTGCGATATTGACGGCGTACTGCTGCACGATAATAATCCTCTGCCCGGAGCGAAGGAATTCATCCAGCGTTTGCAAAGGACCGGGCGTAAGTTTGTGTTGCTGACCAATTATCCCTCTCAGACAGCTCAGGATCTGGCGCATCGGATGAATCAATCTGGACTTGCAGTTACTCCCGACAACTTCTATACCTCGGCGATGGCGACTGCTGATTTTCTGAAGAGCCAAACGAAGGAAAACAAGAAGGCGTTTGTGATTGGAGAGGGTGCGCTGGTGCATGAGCTTTATCAGATCGGCTTTACGATTACCGACGTTAATCCTGATTTTGTAATTCTCGGCGAGACCCAAACCTACAATGTGGATATGATTCAGAAGGCGGTCACGTTTATTAAGAACGGCGCCCGCTTCATTGCCACTAATCCGGACATCGCCGGGCCTTCCAATCGTCCGGCGTGCGGCGCTCTGGCGGCTCCCATCGAACGCATGACGCGACGGCATCCCTTCTACATCGGCAAGCCGAATCCGTATATCATTCGCGCGGCGCTCCGCCATCTGAAGGATCACAGCGAGCAGACGATCTTCATCGGCGACAACATGGAGACGGACATTCTGGCGGGAGTTCAGATC
>JAGVEU010000506.1 GCA_020057985.1 Calditrichota bacterium
GAAAACGTAATAGCCCTCACCCGGAATCATTGTTCCGAGCGTATTGATTCCCCAGCTTGGCATATAGGCGCCACCTTGATCGTTCCAGACAATCAGAATGTCATTGGTTATCGAAGCGAAGACCTGCTCAACTGCGCAGGGCGAGCGATGGATGAAGCCGATGTTGTTCACAAAATTGGGATGCAGTTCGATGGGGATCGTATCCGGGTTCACCGGACACATGGTAAGTTGAAAAGGCGGAAGCTGACCGCCGCAATCGGAGAGCAAGACCTGATAGCCCCGCCACAATTGAATGCACCCAATCGTGTTGATATTGAAACTCGGTATGTACGTCCTAGCCTCGTTATCCTGAATCAACACCAGACAAGGAGGTAACATGCCCCACCCGGCGTAAACGATGCTGTCAATTTGGCATCCACACACCGGCTGACCGGGAAACGACATGTTATTCAAAAGGTTTTCCTGCAGCTGATAGGTGATTGTGAAGCAGTCCAGGCAATCCATGTCGCCAACCATGATGAGTGATGCTTCCTCTCCGAAATTGGGACCACCCATAAAGAAGTTAACTGTGCAATAGCTGTTCTCAATAGACTGGCTGCAGTCCCAAATCCGGAACTGCATCAGATTTCCGGGCGTCGCTCCGGGCAGCAGTTGTCCACCCGGCACTTGAAATTCCATCACTATCGGGATGACCAGAGGAAAAGAACCGTCGAACCTAATCTTCCCGACACAGCCGTCATCATCAAACACTCCGATCCAATCGCCTGCTTCGGGAGCCACACCATCTGTCGAAGCATTCTGAATCACAAGCTGTGCCCAGCGACCAGTCATCGGCAGTACTGTCCACGGTGCCTCAGTACATTGTGTTCCCCATGCGAACTCGGCCCATTCACTCCAGATCAGCCCATCGTTAACGCGCACACGGAAGTAATAGGTCTGACCGGATTCGAGTGGTGCGCCCGCGTAAATAACCAAGTTGGCGCTCCCGGAGAAAACAGGAGGATTCCAGAGATTTACGCCCAAACCATTGGGTTGTGTCCAAGTTTCTACCTCATATCGCTGTTGTGGGTCGCTATCGGGATCAAAGTATATCCAGGAGATTGCTGGGATAGGATCCGTTGTTACGTTCAAGTTTTGCACAACAGGTTGCTGATTCCCGCCGACAACACTGATGAAATGGGGAGTATCAAAGCGTCCGCTATAGGAGGATACACCAAGATCGTCTGTTGCACGGATGAAGTACTCAACACCTACATTGGTGACCGACGCAGCGGGGATGATTGCCGAATAGCTGCCACTACCATTCATTGCATCCTGTGTGTAGTTCGGGTTACCTGGAATCCGAAAGTACAAGGAAACCGATGCCAAAAAGTTCGTGTTATCGCTCGCTTGACATTCTATCGGGATGTCCGAATTTGGCGGTGATTGGGTAATCGGAGTGTGAATTAATACCGGCGGTTGATTCGGCATGACAGCGATCTGAAACGGACTGACCGTTGGATTCGTCGCCGGTAGAGTTGCAATATTGGCGCCGTCGGAAGCCCAGAGATAATATTCGACGCCTGGTCCGAGCACATAGGCAGGTGAGATAGTGGCAGCATAAGTATTAGGAGTTGCTGTCAATATGAGTGGAACCTGTATGAATACACCTGGCACTCCAATCTGACGGAAAAACAAGAACGCAGCTTGTACGGACGCATCATCGGTAATAACTGCGCTGATAGGTATCGTGCTGCCTTCGGGAACGGCGGTGTAATCATAAGCAATTGTCGCTGGTGTTCTAACGATAACGGGTGGATTCGTCTGCGGAGCATACATCGCGAACATGACTTCAGTCCAACCACCCCAATACTGTCCATCGTTCACGCGAACTCTGGCATAGTAGCTTGCGCCCGGAGCCAGAGTTGATCCCGCATAGGTAATCGTGGACTGCGACCCTGACCCTGAAAACGTCCACATCTGAGCGCCTGTGCCCCCAGCATTTGTCCAAACCTCAACATGAAACTGAGCCTGAGGCCCACTATTGTCGGGATCAAAATACATCCAGGTGATATCGGGAGTTGGATCAGTAATCGCGTAGATATTTTCAGCCCCGCCGACATCAAGATCTTGCGCGATCGGAGGAATCCCCTGAGGAAAACCGGCCAAATGTACTTCAATCCATTTATCCCGAGCTGCAGGTTCTGTTCGCCAGAAATTGAGTTTGGCATCGTCAGATGCCTGCAGCAGACCGAGTGCATCAGTGTCTCCCTGAAGATTCCACGCAAAGTCCAGTATTCCATTGGTGCCGTTTCGTGACATGTTCACATAGTCAATTCCGGAGTACTCGTAGACATAATCCTGCCAAACCCTCACCTTGTACTCGCCATTGGGATCAGGAAGGTAATAGCTCAAGTCGAAAGTGCGAGTAATGTCTGCCCCGCCGGTGCCGAAATCGGCTCCATCCCGTTGGATCCAGTTGTTGCCGTCCCAAGTGTAGATATAAAATGTATGGTCATTGCCCGGGACGTAGTATCCTTTGGAAA
>JAGVEU010000470.1 GCA_020057985.1 Calditrichota bacterium
AAGGCGCGCGATCGGTTCCTCGACCTCGCGCTGCGCCGTGACCATCAGATCCGCAAGTTCGTCTATAATAACAACGATGTAAGGCAGCGGCTCCTCGCCTTCCGCGGGACTTCCCTCCAGCATCTCATTGTACTCATTCAGCTGTCGTGCCCCGCGTTCAGCAAGCAGGTCATAGCGTCGCTCCATTTCGAGCAGACAACTCCGTAAGACTCGCACTGCTTCATCCGGTCGTGTTACCACATATTCGGACAGATCCGGTCGGTGAGTGACGTGGTGGTTGCGCAGTTCATTGTAGGCCGAGAGTTCCAGTTTCTTCGGATCTATTAAGACAAACTGCACTTCCTCGGGAGTTGTGCGCAACAGAATCGAGTTGATAATGGTATTTACGCATACCGACTTCCCTGATCCCGTTGTTCCCGCAATCAAGAGATGCGGAAGCGCTCCCAGATCCGCCACAAAGATCTCACCGGACACCGTGCGACCCAGCGCAATGGTCAACTTCGATTTTGACGACTGATACGGTGCCGACTCGACAACCTCGCGGAAGGTTACTAACGCGGGCTTTGCGTTTGCAATCTCAACTCCGACCGCCGCCATCCCCGGAATCGGAGCAAGAATTCGTAGTCCCTTTGCCTTGAGCGCGAGCGCAATATCGTCAGCCAGAGCCTCAATCCGCGAAACCTTCACACCCGGCGCCGGTTCCAAATCAAACCGTGTGATAACCGGTCCCGGATTCACTTTGACGACCTTGGCTTGCACGCCGAAAGTGGCAAGACTTCGCTCAAGCAGATCAGCATTGCGTTGCTGATCTTCGAGCGACATGCCGACCTCATCCCCCGGTCTGGGTGGATTGAAAAGATCCAGGGGCGGATAGACATAGCCCGTGCGATCTTCCACTTCAATGCGCAACTGCGACGAAGCATCTCCACGCGACCGTTTAGCCGTTTTGCCCATATCGAGAACTGCCTTCTCAGGATGCCCGTTGCCCGACGCCGACGCAGCATGTTCAGGATCATTCTCAGCAAGGGATGCCGACTCAGATGTCTCATCCGGCTTGACCTTCTTGCTCCAATGAAACCACTCGAACTTAGGCTTGCTGATTGTCGGAAGTTTCACTTGCGAGACTCGCTCGACGGATTCGTTGACCTTCCGCTCAAACCAACCCGTGAACCCCGCCACAGAAAGCCCAAGTCCCACAACGAAAACAAGAATCATGACGATCATTGCGCCGGTGAGACCAAGATACAATCCAAAAACCTCGGAAGCCTGCTCGCCGAATCTCCCAAAGTTGACATAGTCAACCGCAAACCACGGCATCCTGTTCAGCAAACCGAAGAACGCGGATGTCCACACAATGAGCGCTAATAACCACGCGGAGAGCTGAAACGGGATCTGCCAATTCATGCGCCGCAAGAGCGTCCACCCCCATATCCAGATCAGAATCGGAACGCCGAGTGCTGCCCATCGCCCAAGTATCAAATCAATCAGCACGAAACCAATCGCCGCTCCCACCGGCCCAATCCAATTGCGGATGCGCGCGAACTCGTCAAGCGCCCGATCTTCTGCTGAGTAACTGACAAGCGACAGCAGAACCAGCAGCGCAAGCCCCAGCAACACCAGCCCCCACAGAATGGGAGCCCGCGAAGGTGAATTACGCCGTGAGGCTTGCTGTTTCGTTGACTGGGTTGCCATCAGGTTTGAATCCTCGAATCTTACCCTCAATAAACATCGGCACGACAGGGACAGAATCCACTCGCGCACAATACTCTAAATCGGCGGAAAAGCCGAGCGACGTCAAGTACTTTCCGTGGGTTGAACAACGCAACAGCTCTCCAATTTGTCCGCGAAACTGCTGATATAGCAGTGTGGCGGCACGCGCCCCATCGTTAACCACGACCTTTTCGCCGAACTTCAGATCCAGAGCCTCAACAAACCTGCCCGCGCAAACAAAATCCTCAATCGATAACTTGTCATTCTGGCCTGAGCACACAAGCGCAATTCTGCGATCCTCCGCGGTCAGCAATCCCATCACCGCGCTGAAGTTGTTGAATCCGCCAACATAAATTCGATCGGCATTGCGTACGCGGACCACCGTCGGCGCTCCGTTGGTCGAGGCAAAGAAGATATTCCTTCCGCTCACTTTCTCCGCCGTATATTCAAGCGGTGAATTGCCCAGATCAAATCCTTCGATCGGCTTGCCCTCGCGTTCACCACACAACAGGGCGCCGCCGCGTCCGGACTTCGAGGCCAGTTCCCCCGCTTCAGCAGGAGTTGCCACGGGAACAATCTCCCGCGCTCCGTTCATACAGGCCGTAGCAATGGTCGAAGAAGAACGCAACACGTCAATCACAACCGCAACACAGCCCCGCAGGTCATCCTCCGACACTTCTCGCGGAGTTGAAAAAACCCTGATTTCGACCGGTGATTTGCTACTTATTTTCATATCCAATCTCCCCCACTGACAGGGGGATATTCTATCTTATCTCCCCCCGTGTAAGGGGGGATTAAGGGGGGTTCTTCTCTTAGTACGGCCGCTGATAAAACGGCGTCTTCACCACGACTGCCGGAAAGGTCTTTCCCCGGCAATCAATCTGGACTTCAGTGCCAATTTCAATGAGTTCAACCGGAAGGTATCCGAGGGCAATTCCCTTCTCAAGCGCCGGGGAAACCGTTCCGGAAGTTACTTGACCGATCTTAGACCCATCTTGCGAAAGAATATCATACCCATGCCGGGGGAAAGCATTTCCCTGGATCTCCATTCCCACCAGCTTGCGTTTCATTCCCGCTGCCTTGAATTCGAGCAACCGTTCACGTCCGATGAACTCTCCCTTGTTCAGCTTAGTGATCCAACCCAGTCCGGCTTCGAGCGGATGGGTAGTCTCGTCTATGTCATTGCCGTAAAGACACATTTTCATCTCGAGCCGAAGGCTATCGCGTGCGCCAAGCCCAATCGGTTCAATCTCAAATTCTCTGCCTGCCTCAAACAGGGCATCCCAGAGCTTCGTTGCATCCTTGTTGGCAAAATACAATTCAAATCCGTCTTCCCCCGTGTAGCCCGTGCGTGAGATAATGCTCGACACACCCGCGACTTCTCCGTTCTGAAACCAGTAGTACTTGATCTTGGAGAGATCCGTTTTCGTCAGCTTCTGAATCGTCTTGGCAGCTTCACGACCCTGCACCGCAAGCAGAGTAATCTCCTCCGTATGATCCGTGAGTTCGAGATTGCCTTTCTTATGCTCGACAAACCAATTCCAATCCTTGGTCACATTGGCGCCGTTCACCACCAGCATGATCTTGTCAGGAAAGCGATAGACAAGCAGATCATCCACGATGCCCGCATGGTTCATGCATGCGCACGAATATTGCACTTGGCCTTCGTTCAGCGCTTTCACGTCGTTCACGGTCACCAAGTCCACGAACGCCTCACGGTCGGGTCCAGTCACATAAAACTCCCCCATGTGGGATACATCGAAAACTCCCACACTCGTCCGCACGCGCATGTGCTCCGCACGAATCGAAGTATATTGGATAGAAATCTCGTAGCCCGCAAACTCCACCATCTTTGCGCCAAGACGCCGATGTACTTCTGTCAACGCAGTCTGCTTCACCGTCAATGTCTCCAGTAGATAAGTTTCTTTTAACTAAGTAATATACCGATTAAGAGGCAAAACAGCAATGATTGTAATGCAAGTATCTTCCGCCGATATCTGCCTCTCTGCCATTGAGGAGGCATAAGCGCATCACAAAGTTTCCATTGCAATCGTGATTAGATAATTGAAGCAAAGCGATGAAATACACTCAAGCCTCTCTTTGCGGATTTCATACCTCGCCTCTTTTTTTTCCTCTGCCTCGCCTCTTGCACAGGACGTAACTTAAGTTTGCGATTAGACTTCAGTCTAAGTAACGTATGTTCAGTATGTTACAACTCAAACAACTATTTATATTATACTTAGCTGTGGAAACTTTCGCTTGACAATGCCGTTCTATTACTATATCTTGTTCACACGAGTTCGCAAATGCACCCGGAATCGGATCAGGAGTTCCGCCTCGTGATCTTCACAGGCACAGCGGCTGGCCGATAACCTGCTTCCAGGAATGTCCTCTGCCCAAGGTTTCCCACCAGAAAAGTAAGATATCCCGCTGCCAAATCCAACTTGCTCCGAGTAGTCATATAGGTCAGTAGCAGCCTGAACGGATAGATAGGCCCTTCCAGAATCGTCTCCACGTCCGGATAGACCATCTCGTAGGCAACAACCCAGCGCAAGGGTCTATAGGGCAATTCCTCGATCGGTTGTGAGTAGACTAACAATACTCCATCGTCGTCTTTGGCTTTGCTGAGCATCACAGTTGCTGTCGAGCACACCTCCGCCACTATCGAGTCGAGACCCCCGTAGAATTTCAGCACGGAGACCATCGCCCCTTCCCGCGATTCCGGAACATAGAGTCTGATCGGCTCGTTCATTCCGCCAAGCTGTTTCCAGTTCGAGATGCTGCCCGTCAATATTCCGCGAAAGCTCGCGCTGTCCAAACTCAGAACCGGATTCTCCCGCGAGACCAGCAGAAACACCGGATAATAGGCCACAGGATAGGTCAACAGCTTTATGTTCGTCTGTTTGAAAACCAGTGACTCGTCTCGTGCTATCGGGCGATCCAGAAATATCTGCTCAGTCTTGCCGTTCAACAGAGAATCCAACAGCACTCGCGAATCCTCACGGACAATATCCACGAAAGCACTGGGATATTGTGCACGAAAAGCATCCGAGAGTTGCCACGCCATCTTATAGGCCGCATCAGACACGCCGATCACTGCATGTCCCGCAGTCGTGCTCTCCACATTGCCCTGCTTCCCGCAGCCGATCAAGGCAAGAATACACAGCAGTAGGGGCGCATAGCAATGCGCCCGTCTTTTCAATGCTGTTTCTCTACTCATCTTTCCCATCCTCCCAAGGCCGCTTATGTTTACCTCCGAAACGACGTCGAGCTGTTCTGCTGATCGTACGAGATGCCACGAACCTGTGGACACCGAGCAGAATCACGACTACTCCCAATAGCGGACGCAAGAACGTCTCGTTAGGAAGCTCGCTGAGCAACCAGCCGGTCAAAATGGCAATGCCGATCCCTGCAAAAGCGATCGGCATGACCCAACGTATGAAAAACTGCATGTCAGTTGCCCCGTGCAATTCGCACAGAACCCGGGCGGGTCATTTTCGAGCAACCCGCCCGTGCAAAATCATTTCTTAAACTTGAAGTTGAACGGAATTGAAATCCACACTCCCACCGGATTTCCCTGCTGAATCGCCGGAGTGAACTTCCACTTCATGATGATCTTCTCCACCTCGTCCTCGAATCCGAGATTCTGCGGTTTGGCCGAGACTATTTTGTACTTTTTCACCTCGCCCTTCTTGTCCACATAGACCAGACAGGTCACCTTCCCCGGCATCCCAGCCATCTTGGCAATCTCAGGGTATGCAGGCTCAGGCTTGAAATCGGGAAGCGGCTGAGGCGCAATTTCAAACGGAGTGAACGTGGAAGCGTCGGGAATTGCCTCTGGGGTTTCTTCCTTGATCACAATGACCTCTCCCGGCTGAATATCCAGTCCCTCGTCGGAACCTGCCGTTGCTGCTGCGATTTCTGACATTGTTTTAATGGCCGGCTGGTCCTCAACGACTTCATCTTCCTCAACTGCCACTAATCTCGTTACTTTCGGAGCGGCGGGAGCAGCCTGAACAATCTTGACTTGCTCCTGAGTATTATCCTGCTGACTTCTGAGCTTCGTTAGTTGAGAGATGTCCACCACTCGCGTCGGTGGCGGCGGAATCTCTTCCTCACCTTTGAGGAGTTGAATAATATAAGGCGATGCGATCAGAATCAAATGAATCAAAACACTGATCGCCAGACCCTTCAACAGATTGGGTCCAACCAGCTTCTTGAGTTCAAAGGAACCGTAACGGCCTTGTTCTAATTCTTCTATATAGTTCATGCGAACCTCGAAGGGTTGCAAATGGTTCTTGAGTTAGCCTTCGCTTGGAGCAAAAACGGGAGCCGGAAGATCCTTCGGTCCGCCGGTGGTAAAACCGGCTAAGCGCATCAGCGAGTCGTCATAAGTTGTATAGCGATCTATCGAAAAACGGAAGGTGCGCGACACATTGAACTCGTCCACCAGATCAACCAGAGACAGATATTTTGCCTTCCGGTCAATCTTGGCCAGCACCACGAGCTGATCAATCTTCTTCATGTCCTCAAAAAACTTCTGCTTATCCGGTTCAGACATCCGCGGAAGCTTGTTGGCATCGGCGACACTGTCTATTTTCATGAACAGCGCCGGAGCGCCGAAGTCCTTTTCATATTTTAAAATGTCTCGCTTGCTACTTTCGCTCTTGCGAAACAGATCCGTCAGCGCATCCATCTTCATCACTTCCTCGCGCGTGCCGTTGAACATCGCTGCACGTCGTTCAAGCAGCTTAGCGCGAACGCTGTCCCAAGCCAAGGGCTTTGGCGAGTCATTTCCAACCGCAACAGCGATGGAATCGCGATCTCCGATTCTCATAACCCACACGTTGAGCAATTTTTTCTCAAAGATCTTGCTCTCCGGCGGCGGTGTGTCAGCCTTGTTCTCCGGCAGATTCATCTCCATCGCTTGCGGCAACCGGAAAACGGTTGTGACCATGAAGAAGATCAGCAACAGGAACGCGATGTCCACCATCGGCGTCATGTCAATGCGTATATTGACACGCGGCCGCTTCCAACTCATGCCCCCGCCGGCTGGCTTTTTTGAACCACCTAAATCAACTGCACCCATAGGTATTTATCTCAATTGAAGGGTTTCGTGATATTCTGCTATCCGCCTGCGCTTGTCTGCACAGCGCGTTCCTCTTCGAGGTCGGTCACAAGGTTTAGAATGTTGAGGTCGTTCTTTTGGAGAGTCTCCATGACATTCTCAACCGTGCCATAGTTCGCTTCCTTGTCGCACTTGATGACCACACGATTGACCAGCCGCTTGATCTGCAGCGCATTGATCACCGGCGGAATTTGATCCGCGGTAAAGTGCTTGCCGCGTATGGAGCCGTCGGGCTTCTGTTCCGAAAGGCTATTGGCATAGTCAAGCGCCGCATCCTCCAAGGACATATAGATCGTGTCTTGAGGAGTAATCGTTATCACAACCATGCCGCGCTCGGGGAGCTTGAAGGATGAGTGCGACGTCGGGATCTTCACCTGAACTTCTTCCGGCTTTCTGAAGACGGTCGTGGACATGAAGAAGATCAGAAGCAGAAACGCAATGTCCACCATCGGGGTCATGTCAATGGTGATTGGAATGCGTCGTTTTTTCGGTGCTGCCATGATTGAATTCCTTGATTAATGCCGTCGTGACAGGGATTCCCATGTCCGTTCCGGCAGACAAAAATCAGACAGCTTCTTTCTCTTTCAAAATCTCAACCATCAAATAGGACGCTTCGTCAATTGAGTAGTTGAACTGATCAACCTTGTTGACAAAGAAGTTATAGCACACGATGCCGAGAATCGCGATAAACAGACCGAGCGCCGTGTTCACCAAAGCCTCAGAAATCCCTGTCGCGAGTTGGAGCGCATCCGGCGCGCCTTGCTGCGCCATCGCTGCAAACGCGCGAATCATGCCGATGGTTGTGCCAAGCAGTCCCATCATCGTCGCCACAGAAGCAATCGTTGAGAGCGCAATCAGATTTCGCTCAAGAAACGGCACTTCAAGCAGACGAGCTTCGTTGATCGCTCGCTGCGTCTCCGCAAGTCGTTTCTCGGTCCCAAGAGCTTTGTCACTCAGAGTACGCACGTACTGCTCGGCACCCGCTTTAAGCACCGCAGCGGCAGAGCCGCGTTGTTTGTCGCAGAGCATGGCTGCCTCTTCGTACTTGCCGTCGCGTACGTTTTTTGTGAAGTTCGAGAAAAATGTGGGCAGCGGGGCAGTTCCCTTTGCCTTGGTCAATGTGATGATACGCTCGACAATGAACGCAATCAACATCAGCAAGGTTGTGATCAGCAGGGGCACCACGAGTCCGCCAAGCCTAATCTGATGGAGAATCGCCTGAAGACCGCCGGATTTGTCCGCGCCTTCGTCAAGCCCGGGAAGTATCCCATAGAAAAAACCGAAACCAATGATCGCCGCAGCGATCAATGTAATGACGGTAAATGTTCCTTGTTTCATACCGCTTTATTCCTGAGATTTATGGCCAGTTTGTTTTCGTATAATGAGGAGCAGCTAACTTGCGTCATTTGCTCAATTGTTCGTATTTTTCCGCTCCGTCGCGGCTGCCAAGATTCTTTGCCCTGAGGTATGCGTCCTTTGCCTTCTTGACATTTTCCTTGTTTTTTGGGTCGGCAAAGTAGTAGCTATCTCCCAGTGTAACCCACATCTCTTTGTCGGTTGGACAACTCTTGACTCCGGCAAGCAGTGGGGCAATTGCTCCGGAATAGTTTTGACGCTTAAGTTCAATATAGGCATTCAAGCTGTGACCGTCGCACCAGAGCGGATTGTAGCCGAGCATCAGCTTCATGGCCTCACGAGCTTCCTTAGACTTGCCGGTCTCGATCATGGCATTGACGTAAGCACCGGAGAACTTGTCAATGAACTTGTCCTGCGCATAAGCGGTCGTATCCCCTTGCGCTTTGGGTTTTGACCAATCCAGAGAGTCGAACACAGGTTTGATGGTCTCGGCCAGTCCGGCAAAATCCTTCTTGCGCTGCAAGGTGTTCACAAGGCGAGAGAATTCAATCGGATCGTTCGGCGTCTGCGCAAGCTGAAGTCTTGAGTAGTGCGCCGCTGAGTCGAGATTTCCATTCTTGCTCCACACGCGAGCAAGTTGACTGTACCCCCCGACGATCTCCGGATTCAATTCGAGCGCTTCGTGAGTCAGAAAAATCGCAGTGTCACACAGAGCCGCTGTCGTTACTCCGGTTGTATCCGCCGCCCCGCGCTGATAGTACGCTTTTCCCTGATTCAGGCAAGCCTCAGCACAAAGTGCTGCGATGTCCTTGCGATCCGGCTTCAACTCAAGCGCCCGCCGCAGTGATTTCTCAGCCTTGGCGTAGAAATTCTTCTTCTCCTCTTTGGAAAACTCAAGATAGCTCTTCCCCAAGAGGAAATGGGACAGAAAGTGATCGGGTCTTTTCTCAACCGCCTTTTCAAACTGAGTTGCGGCTTCCGCATAGCGTTTCGATGCGTAATAGAGCCGCCCGATCATATAATCTACCGATTTATTCTTCGGATCTCTCTCCTGAACCTTCTTGAATAACTCGAGGGCCTCGTTGTATTTCTGAAGGTCCTGCAGCACCAGTGCGTATTCATAGGCTAACACCGGATCACCGGGAGCCAACTTCCACGCCTGCTCATAGTACGAAGCCGCCTGTTCTTTCACTGAGGCATCATTATAAAGCCGAGCAAGAATCTGCGGATAGAGATGATTCTTCGGATTCTTGGCTGTCGCGCTGGCCAGAATCATTGTTGCCTGCGAGAAGTCGCCCTGCTTGGCAAGGATCAATCCGCGTGCAACCTTAATCTCGTCAATCCTTTGCTTCTTGTCGCGTTCCTCAGCCTTCGAGACAACGCGCTCAGCATCGTCCATCCGATTCTGCTTGATGTAGTACGAGGTCAGTGACAACACAGCCTGCGGATACTTAGGCTCGATAGCAACGGATTTTTCGTAGCTTGAAATCGCTCCAGTAGTATCCCCCAAAGCAAACTGAGCATCACCTAACACCGACCAGGCAGCCTCATTATCCGGTTCACTGGTTGTCGCTTGCTTGGCAAACTCAGCAGCCTGCTCCCATTCTTCATGGCTGGCGGCTTCACGCGCCTTCTCGAGCGCTTCGTTCTTCGCTGCCTGAAGTGGCAGAGCGAGCAAGAGAATGCTAAGGGTCAAAATAAAACGATTCAACATGGTTGCGTTGCCGATTGCAGAGTTACTTGCGGCGTGGTGGATTCAGCGCGGATTGCAGTGCTTTCAGATCGCGGAAACATTTCCGTCAGAATACAGTAATATAATGAAACTCAGTCTAAAGCGCAAGTAATTTCTCCTCTTTTTGCTGTCTCGTTATTACAAATCCTCGTTCGCAAGTCAACTAAAACCACAACTTACAAAGAACACATGTGACTCAATTAACATGCTGTTTTTCCTGAAGCACACATCGTGTTCAACTATCTGCTCTTCAGGTCGGGCATGATTCCAGCAGCGATATCCCGCGCCTCGTCGAAGAGGGTAAGGGCTTTTTGAACCTGCACATCATTCTGGATCATGACCAGCGAGTAGAGGTTTCGGTCGTTAAACAGTGCACTGGCAAGCTCGCTTTTGAGCGTATTCTTCGTGAATTCAATGTCTTTCTGCCATTCTTCGTCGCTCCATTCTATTTTGCGACTTTTTGCCAGTTCCTTGAGGCCCTCAAGCATGTCGTCGGTCACCTTGAAATCGGTCAAGAACTGCCTGAAGTTCGAGCTAAGCTGCGAGTGTTTTCCAGCATATTCAGTGGCGTACTCGAAGTAGAGCCGTTGACTAAAGAGTCGCGCCGTAAGCACAGTGGTTCGCTCGGGCTTCACAGTCACATCGGGAGAGACGCCGCCGCCGCCGTAGACCACTCGACCGCCGTCGGTGTGAAATTCTTCGCGCTTGGTCGTGTCCACTATCTCGGCATTGGGATCTTCCTCGTCACGGCCTTCCATGATATACTCGGCTATTCCTTTGTCATAGGGACGCTGAATCAGTCGGCCTGCCGGTGTATAATAGCGAGCGGTCGTGATGCGCACCACAGAGCCATCCATAAGTTGATAGGGAGTCTGCACAAGTCCCTTTCCGAAACTCACTTGCCCAACCACCAGACCGCGGTCGTGATCCTGTATTGCTCCGGCTACAATTTCTGAGGCGGATGCGCTTCCGTGGTTGATGAGAACGACGAGCGGAAATCCATCGTCCTTGCCACGACCGGTGGTCTTGAATTCCTGATTGGAGCGTTCTGTTCTGCCCAGTGTGTAGACAATCATCTGATCCTTCTTGGGCAAGAAGAGATCCGCTACCTTCCACGCCTGATCGAGATAACCGCCCGGATTAGAGCGCAAGTCGAGCAGCAGTTGGGTCATACCCTGCCGCTTCAGACTGTCGAGCGCTGACGCTACCTCCTGATCCGTTGTGGCGGTAAACTGATTAATGCGGATGTACCCTGTCTTGTTGTCGGGCATCAGGAACGACGAGCCTACCGAGAAGATCGGGATTGTATCGCGAATGATCGTGAAATCAAGAGGTTTATCCAAGCCGGGTCTGGCAACCGTCACATCAACCGTCGTACCCTTCGGCCCGCGCAGTTTGTCGAACACCTGTTCGTTGCTGATGCCATAGGCGGATACGCTGTTGATATGAGTGATTCGATCGCCTGCTCTGATGCCGAGTCTATCTGACGGAGTGCCGGGGATCGGTGAAACTACGGTTAGCCATTTGTTCTGAATCGAGAACGTAATTCCAATTCCCTCGAACTTTCCTCTGAATTGCTCGGTGACTTTCTTCTGTTCATCTGCCTCAATGTACACAGAATGCGGGTCAAGTTCTTCGAGCATTCCGCGAATGGCGCCGTCAAGCAGTTTGACCGCATCCGGCTCTTCGACATAGTTGTCTCTGACCATGCGCAACACATAGTTCAGTTTGGTGAGCTGCATGTTGACATTCTGCGCCTCAGCCCAGAGCGTCGGCCCCCACAACATGACTCCGGCTACCATAAAAACCAGAGTGGTTCCAACCATCATGCGCTTTTTCTTCACCTCAGTTTCTCCTCTTTGACAGTCTCAGCATAGTGATTTCGAATCAGCAGCTCTTCATTTGCGGAAAGTGTCTGTCCGCGCCGCGACACCGCATAACGAGCGCTTTCCAAAGTTCGTTCGAGTGATCCCGGTTTCAATCCATCCGCTCCGCCCCACATAAAGCTGCGAATGAAGCGCGGTGGGTAACCAGATCCATAGATATTGGCGCCGATGCCAACCACAGTGCCTGTATTGAACATCGTATTGATTCCGGTCTTGACATGGTCGCCGCACAGTAATCCGACATACTGCTCCTCACTGTCCACCAAATGCTCGGCGACTTTCATTTTCACAGTTCC
>JAGVEU010000002.1 GCA_020057985.1 Calditrichota bacterium
CTTCGCTGGGGAGGCGCGTGCCCGGGAGACAACTTCATTGATTGCTCCACAACCGAAAGCAAGCGTATGCGGTTTGTCAACAACACCGGAGCGAACGAAGTCGCATGGGTTACCGTTGGCAATTCCACCGCTCCGGGGACCTGCGGCAATCTCGGAGTGGGCTGGGTGCTGACTCCATGCTCGCCGGTCACACTTCCGTTCGTTGACGGATTTGAAGGTCCTGCCACACCGATTTTCCCGGATTGTTGGTCTATTGCCAATGCCGGCAGCGGCACGGCACTATGGGAGAACTACTCTACTACACCGCGCACAGGCGTTAGATGCGCCTCCATCATCGGCGTGGTTGCTCCGGGTAATGATGACTGGTTATTCACTCCGGGTCTGCAAATGACCGGCGGCATAACTTATGCCGTCGAATTCTGGTGGCGAGCCGCTTCCAATACGGCCAATGACTCCGTGGAAGTGAAAGCCGGAACCAGCAATACTCCCGCCGGAATGACGACGACCATTATCGCTCCAGACACTTTCCACACGATTGCCTATATTCAGGAATCCGCCGCCTTCACTCCTCCGTCTGATGGCGTTTACTACGTCGGTTGGCGCAGCACCACAAAAACCTCTTCCGGCCGTGTGCGAGTGGATGACGTCAACATCTATGCATCCGGCACATGTTCGCCTCCCGATTCCGTTCGTGTGCCCGCTACTGTCGGACAAGATTCTGTTACTCTCTCCGCAACAGTTTATGGCGGCACCGGCGGCCCCACACAGTATAAATGGTATCATGGTACAGATTGCATTCTCGACAGCTTGATTGCCGGCGCTACCAACAGCACTTATGTAGCGCATGCCAGTGGCATATACTCTTGTAAAGGCTACAAGGTGAATGACACCACCTGTGCGGCTTGCGACTCGGCCTATGCCACTGTGATTGACTGCTCGATTCCAGCCTCACTTCCCTTATCCGAAGGCTTTGAGAGCACCTCGGGAACTGCGATGCCAACCTGCTGGACTGTCACGACATACGATGCCGATGCAATTCGCTGGGTGACAAGCACAACCAACCCAAGAACTGGCCTTCGATGTGCTTATATCCAGTATTCTGCATCCGGAGTTATTCCCAATGATTGGACCTTTACTCCGCCCTTCACTCTCACGCAAGGCTCAAGCTATGTCCTCGATTTCTGGTGGCGTCAGTATCTGACTTCATCCACTTATTATGACAGCCTTGAGGTACTTCTTACTTCAGCGCCCAATAACTCTTCGACAGTAGGGGTTATCGTTCCGATATTCCGCGCCAATGTCACCACCTACCAGAACAGTATATCTATCTTTGCTCCCCCCGTGACCGGCAACTACCATGTCGCTTTCCGTTATACCGGGAGCGCCAATGCCGGAGGAATCCGAGTGGATGACATCTCACTGATTCTTGCGGGCTCATGCACGGCTCCCGCGGTAAGTGTCGCAGATAGTTCTGCCATCGGAACCGTAACCATGTTCTGTCTGGCAACAGGCGGTTCCGGCGGTCCGCTCAGTTATCAGTGGTACACGGGTCAAACCTGCACTCCCGGCAATGAGATCGCTGGAGCAACCACAAACACATACCTAACGACGGTCAGTGGTGACTTTGCCTGTCTGGCTTGGAGATATGATTCGCTGCTCTGCTCCGCCTGCGAATGGGGTCATGCCACAGTGACACCGGCGCCACCAGGATATGATTGCTCGAGCCCCATTTTCCTTGCCGGAGTTCGTGACAGCGCCACGCACAGCAACTGCGGCATGGGACATAATAATCCCGGCCAGAGTTGTGGTGTTTCAAACAATGACAAGGTCTTTGCCATGATTGTGCCTAATGGCATTCAAGCAACCATCTGGCAATCCTCCAACAATTTCGACAGCCGCCATTCCATGAAGTGGGGCGGGTGCAATCTCAATCAAGGCACGTTAATCGGGTGCGTGAGTGATCCGGATACCCTAAGGCTCTCGTGGATCAACTGCACAGGTGTCGAACAAACCGTATATTTCATTGTGGGAACCTACTCAACCTCCGCCACTCCGCAATGCAGTACGCTTGTCCTGCAATGGAGCCTTGATACACCGACCTTCTGCCCCGACATTGCCTGCACTCCCACAGTGACTGAGAGCGGCGGCAACGGCGGTTGCGGCGTGGATAGTCTCTTCAACACGATTTCGTGCAACGATGTCATCGCCGGAACCATTCAAGCAACGCTAACCACCCGCGACGTGGATGCCTTCGAGTTAACTCTTGCCAATCCGCAGAACCTTATTATCACAGCGCTGTCGGAGTTCGATGCCGTGATGGAAGTGCGACGGGATACCGTGGCTGGTTGTCCGGACTTCCTTGTTACAACGATTAATGATCTCGGCAATTGTGCCGGAGAAAGTCGTACCCTCTATTCGGTTCCGGCCGGGATCGTGCACATCAGCATCACCACTCCGTTTACAGAAACCTGCGGCCCGCGGGATTACTGTTTGACAGTTACCTGTGCTCCACCGACGTCTGAACCGGGTGAAGATTGCGCAAATCCGTACATCCTAACTCCGCCGACTCCGGGAAATCCCTCGATCGGGTCAGGAACAACCGTTGGACGCAATCTGACCTGTCGCGACAGTTGCAACAGCACCATCGCAAGATCATCGTCGCCGGATGTCTTCTACTCGCTGACACTGGCCGAATGCCGCCGCATCACTATGTCCCTTGATGACGGAACCGGTGCCGGTGACATGTACATTGCTGTCTATGCCGGAGCGGAAAATTGCTGCCTCAACACTATTCTCTGCAACGATGACAACAGCGCGTCCGACACGATATGGTGGGAGACAACCGGCCAGCGCTATGGCGGCGTCACGTCCTTTGTAGGCGGCGAACTCACGGCCGGAACCTACCTGATCCGCGTTGGTCGTTGGTCCACCGGTACAGGCAACTATCGTCTGAAGGTGTATGACAATGGCCCGTGCCCGTGTGCCATCCCATGCCAAGGCGGAGATCAGATTGAAGTTGCGGAAAACCGCTACAGTCCAACCTTCAAGACCACCGATCCGGACGGAGGCTGCAACAACTCCACGCCAACCTTTGGCGCGACCAGTTGTACCGTGCCGCTGTGTGGCGTGGGTTTCAACTACCTGAATCCCGGTACAGGCATTATTCGCGATTACTTCCGCGATACGGACTGGCATCTCTTCACGACGATAGATGAACGGATTGTCTCGCTCACGGTAAACAGCGAGTTCCCCGCGGAAATGGGCGTCGTGGACACCAACGGCTGTGTCTCTCCAATAGTACTATTCGGCAGTACCGTTCCGGCCTGCGCGCCGACAACAGTATCTGATACGTTGCCCGCTGGTACTTATGCAGTGTTTGTTGCGCCGGTGTACTTCATCGGCAATCCGATGCCGATGCACTATCGCGCGACGTTAACCTGCGCAGTACCTTGTGTGCCGGATACGGTGCATGACGTCGCCATTCGCCTCGTGAACAACGACGGCGATCCAGCGGCCAACGATATCGCTCTGCGTTGGACAGCCGATTCCGCGTTTGCGGCCACATATTCAGTCTGGAGTAACATCGTAGATGAGCCTTACCCCGGTGGCGGATGGACGGCGCTTGCATCCGGCATCGCTCCGGTACTCGGCCCGGACGCCACGATCTACATCCACGACGATGGATCCGTGGCGCAAGCGAAGAGATACTATCTCGTCTTCGGCGTCTGTCCATAGACTGATTCCCATCGATACAGAAAACCCGGCTCATGCCGGGTTTTCTGTCTCAGGCGGAGTTCAGGAAAACTTCAAACTCCAAACTTCAAGCTTGAAAGAAAACTCAAGCTTGAACCTATGCTTCCCTGTGAGGAGGAGTTGAACACCCGACTACTTGGTTGGATCATGAGCAGGAGACGAACCTAATATAATGAAGTAGAACAGGTTCGTCAAGAGAAAGTTCCGCGAAGTAAGCCCTGTATTAACAAATAGCTATAGTGTTTCTTAAAAAGGTTCCGACATGTTGAGTCGGAATGTCCGTTTGGTGCGTATCAGGGGGTATGAAAGCCATAAAACCCACCCAAGACGA
>JAGVEU010000017.1 GCA_020057985.1 Calditrichota bacterium
GCAACACAGCCAATGCCGTCAAAGTCGTCGAAGCACAAGTTCGCTTTGATCCTAATGTTCTGGAATTGATCTCTGTGAACCACAGTCAGCCTGATGCACTGGACGGATCAGCTTGGAGCACAGCCAAATCCACTCCCAATCAACCCGATCTCGTGGGCATAGCGGCTGCGGCATTAGGTGAACTTGCGACCTTCAGTGGTGACGGCGAACTGGCGGTTGTGGAATTCAAGTGGAAATCGAATCGCGTCGGCAATACGCAGATCAAGCTGACCGATGTGAAACTGGCCGATGGCAATGGTGTCGTTCGCGAAGGCGCTGAAACCACACTTTCCATCGGAGCCGAAGGGACAATTCCGACAGAGTACGCCTTGCATCAGAACTACCCTAATCCGTTTAACCCCAGCACGAAGATTGTGTACGACATGAAAGAGGCGGGCTTCGTAACAATCAGTATCTACAATCTCCTTGGACAAACTGTTGCCACTCTGGTGAACAGCGAGCAGAGTGCAGGACAACATACGGTTATTTTTGATGCATCAGGTTTGCCCTCCGGCGTCTTTGTTTACAGAATGGAAACCACCGGATTTGAGGCGCAGAGCAAGATGCTCTTGATGAAGTGAAGGATCTTTCAAAGTTAAGCGAGGTGGCCAACCATGGCCGCCTCGTCTTTTTTGGTATTCATCTCATGAATGAATGGAGGCAGGAAGAGAGTGTATATGAGCCATGAAACTCAATTCTGCAACCCGCTCTGGATTCAAAAATATGCACAAGCGTCACAAAGCAGACTGCAACCTGCTGTGGTTCGTGATGTTATGGCGAAAAGTATAGTAAATAGTACCGTGAAGTAATCCACACGACGAAACGTTCTCAATTTGTTGACTCAGTCAATGTACAATTGCATATTGTATACAAATCACGCCATAGAAGACTCTGCTATCTGGAATGTAGACAAAAGACATCTTCATCTATTATCTGCGATTTGAGGCTATTCTGAGATCTGCGCGCCGGAGTAATTATGCGGAGTCGCTCATTATTACAAGAACAAAAAGGAGAACGATTATGAAGAAGTATATTCTCATTCTCTGGTTGCTCGTTACACCATCAAGCATCTTGGCACAGCCGGACTGGGGCAGTTGTTGTTACAATAACGGCACAATCTGCGCAGATAACGTCACTCAGTACTGGTGCTACCAGATGCAAGGGACATGGGAGCCGGGTGGCTTCTGTTCGGATCTGGATTGCAACCCAAGAGGAGTTTGCTGCTACAGTGGGGGCTGTGCAGCCGATGTCACGCGCCGCGGTTGTGATCAGTTAGGAGGCAATTTCTTTGTGAATGGACACTGCGAATCGGAATGCCCTCGAGGATCCTGCTGCTATGGGTATCATCAATGTGCCGAGGTCTACTGGAATGAGTGCATCGCCTTAGGAGGTACCTTCCGCCAAGGCGGAACATGTCTGTATGATTGCCCTATGGGAGCCTGTTGCTATGCGAATAGCTGTGACCAGAATGTGTCTGAATACGTATGTGTACAAATACTGGGAGGTGAGTACGTCGCCCCGGGTGATTGTCCGTCAGCTTGCCAATTGCCTCCGTGCGGATTTGATCCGCCTGTACCGACCGGGCCGCCAGCTACACTCTGGACACGCACATATGGAGGAGCAGCAGCTGACTATGCCTATTCCATTCAGCAGACGAGTGACGGAGGATATATTCTGGCAGGATCAAGAGGACCCGTCGAGGCGAATCGTCCGGATTTCTTTCTCGTCAAGACCAACGGCCAAGGCGACACCATGTGGACACGAGACTGCGGAGGAAGCGGCTGGGATGAAGCCTCCTCGGTTCAACAAACGACGGATGGTGGGTACATTGTGGCCGGATCCACGTTCTATATCACACCGAATGATTATGATCTCTACCTTGTGAAGACCAACGCACAAGGCGACACACTCTGGACACGCACGTATGGAGGAGGCGGATATGATTTTGCCCGGTCCGTTCAGCAAACCACAGACGGGGGGTATATTGTTGTAGGTTCGGAAAGGTTTGCCGGTTTTAACGACGATGTCTATCTTGTCAAGACAAATAGCCAGGGCGATACTCTCTGGACGCGAACCTACGGAGGAAGCAACTGGGATGAAGGCTACTCTGTTCAGCAAACAGCGGATGGTGGGTACATTATCGCTGGAACCACAGCGTCCTACGGTGCGGGCAGTGACGATTTCTACCTCGTGAAGACGGACAACTCAGGTAATCCGGTTTGGACTCGCACTTACGGGGGCGGAAGTTGGGACGAGGCCTTTTCCGTAAAGCAGACACCCGACGGGGGGTACATCATCGCAGGATCAACGGAGTCCTTCGGTGCTGGCAGAGAAGATATTTACCTCGTTAAGACGAATGCAGCAGGTGACACACTCTGGACGCGAACATACGGGGGATGGAGCTATGATGTTGCCCGGTCCGTTCAACCGACAATAGATGGTGGGTACATTTTGGGCGGATACACCGAATCATTTGGCGTGTGCTGGAATGATTTCTATCTTGTGAAGACCAATAGCGTAGGGGATACACTCTGGACACGTACTTATGGTGGATGGAACGAAGAATACGCCTATTCGGTCCAGCAAACGGCGGATGGAGGGTATGTCATGGCAGGATACACAACCAGTACATGGGATATCCTCGTTGTCAAGACTGGGCCAGATCGTATCGCTTCCGGCTATCTAACCTTGAATACTTCCGGCCCGCCGAGTTGGAGTTATCAACTACATTGGATTCGCGGCGATGTAACTTATCTGCTCTTCACAAATACCTTTCACGGTACCTTGGGTTCCGTGAGTGGGGCGGCGGCCTCTGCTGGATGGACGGCCAACAATTACAATGACTGCATCGTGTTCACCACGCCTAATCCTTTGACATCTGGTAGCATTGCCACCTTCACCCTCACCTCCAATGACTATATCCCAGGCCCGATTTATTGGACAATCGGTGACTCCAGTGGGCTTATTGACGGTCCGCTCGCGGTCGAACTAATTTCGTTCTTGGCATCTGCGGGAGATCACAGCGTTAACCTCAATTGGCAAACGGCAAGTGAGAGCAACAACGAACACTTTGATATTCTTCGCGATGGTGCACGCGTCGCTCGAGTTCATAGTCAAGGCAATACCGCCTCAGGTCATGAGTATTCATGGAATGATGAACGCTGCGAGAACGGAACCACATACAACTACTCATTGGTCGCCGTGGACATCAACGGACAAACGCAGGAATTAGGAGTTCAGAGTGTGACTCCGCGTGAGACTGCTGCTTCAATCACCGAGTACGCCCTGCAGCAGAACTACCCGAACCCCTTCAACCCCAGCACGAAGATTGTCTATGACATGAAGGAGGCGGGTTATGTGACGGTAAAGGTTTACAATCTGCTCGGTCAAGTCGTGGCGACACTTGTGAATACGAATGTCAATCAAGGTCGTCACAGTATGAACTTTGACGCCGCAGGTTTGCCCTCGGGTGTCTATGTGTGCAGGATGGAGACAGCAGGCTTTGAAGCGCAGAATAAAATGCTGCTGATGAAGTGAACTCCCCTTTGATCCTCCCACATAGTGGAGGGAGAGAAAATTGCGACGGGGCGGCCAGCGATGGCCGCCCCGTTTTACTTATACTCTTTCTCAAAAGTAAGCCGCCATTGTCTGTCAGTCTGGACACCGCGCGTCTTCGGCTTCACGCGGGCGTTCAGAATCTCTTTCTCGCGGAGGCACGTGTCTTGAGTCTTCACGTGCCCCGCTCAGCACTCCA
>JAGVEU010000221.1 GCA_020057985.1 Calditrichota bacterium
CTGCGATCAGACGGTGGATATTTCGGATGTGGTGTATTTGATATCGTACATCTTCTCCGGTGGCCCGGCCCCCTGCGCGGGCTGCAAGTGACATCGTGAAATTTCAGCGGTTGTGTCATGTCTTGTCTGGCGGCAGCCGGATGTGACATGACGCCGCTGCCAGGTCACGCTTCGACTTCGTCGGAGCTAAAACCCGGCAGAACCCGCAATGCCTGATCTTGGGCAGTAAAGATTCCGCGAGTGCCAGAATAAGGCCGCCTGCGGGTTGACCGCAGGCGGCTTCGATATTTGGTAGCGCTACGGGGAGTCGAACCCCGGTTTGATGGCTGAGAACCACCCGTTCCTTCAAGGCGTTTTTCTAAGTCTTTGCGGCATAGCAATTTATCTCGTAAGCTCTTGTTCGATAGTCAATTCCAGTTTGTAGGTGGTTTGATTTGTTTTTATGTATTTTGATGTGTTTTGGCCTGACTTGGGCACCGTTTGGGCACAGGTTTTCAGAAAGTGCAGTTATGCGGGAGTAGACTGACCTCTTCGCAGGCAAGGGATTTCTAGGAGCTTTCTGATCTTCAGGACTGGGTCGCGGAATCATTGTCTGCCTCAAACGGAGAATCATAGATTTTGCACCCTTTTGTTTGACAGACTCTCACCGATCAAGGTTGTATTCAAAAAACGAATTGCGTGAGATTCGGGCGACAATGCCTATCACTGGGCATGTTCACAATAACAGGTTTTCTGGATCGCTCCATGTCTATTTATGCGCTAACACACACAGGCGAGCGTTACACATTACTAGTCTTCTGTGGCTGAAAGCAATCCGTCTGAGTGCGAATGGATGGAGAAAATGTTCTGCTTCGATGTTACTCGGATCCTGCCACCGCGATTGTCGGATGCTTAGTGGCTAACCCTCAGCGCGATGAGAACCAGTCTGTCATCTGCAACACTCCATGCACTATGGCAGTGCAATTAGGTCCAGGGAACACCAAGTACCGTCGCCAGAAGGAGGCTGTGCGTCCTCCTTGAGCTTCTCAGGAATACTCGGCAATGCCGTTGGCAGAGTACGAGTTTCAGCGTTCTCTTGGCATACTGACTGTCGAGTAGAACTCGCGACGGAATTGAACTTCGTGCTTGGGAACGGCGCCCAGTTATAGAGAACACCTCCTAACCAAGTTGCGTACGACTTTGTCCATTACCGGTGCGTGAGCCAAGAGATACACTGGCCATTAGAGCTCGATCCACCCAATCAGGGTGTCCAAAGATCAGAAGGCGGGTCATTCCCTGACCATAGAACTGTCAGCGACATTCTCGTCATTTCCGTGGGAAAGACTCAGGAACACTCGATAAACGTTATTGCGGCCGTCATGTCTAAGTTCGGATGACTCCCAGCCATGCCGTCTTATCGACCCAGGAGCAGCACAATCGATATCCGGGCAGTCCATGACTATGGAACTTCAGTCGGAGTCAATTCAGCAGATCTGCTTGGCGAATATTGGCAAAAACCTGGACTGCCTGCCACGGCCGTATGAAACCCAGAACTAGGATTTCTGTATTTATGCTCCCGGGGAACTAAAGAAGAATGCGAGTGAATGGGCAGGTTTTAACGACCAGCCAGTCATCTTGAGATGCTAGAACAGAGCCCAACTGCTGACCTCTGAGTACTGTCGACCCAGGACACCATACTCGGACCTTCCAGGACTCGTCCGAATCACGCTGGCCATAAGTATCGAATATGACCTACAATAGCTCTATTCTGGTAATTTGCATTGATATTGACGGACACTAAACGGAAGCCAAAATTTTCTCCTCACCCGATTCTTGCCGATAGAAGAAGTCGCCATTTTTTTCCTGTTGTAGTCGGAAATTGCGCTTGACTCGCTGCGGTGTCTCATGTATCTTTTTCTTAACAGTAGAGGCTAGAATGAGATATATTTAGGTTACCTGTGGGGTTGAAGGTCGGACTTGTGATCCGGATTCACTTCTTTAATTGGTCAGAGAGGGAGCTTTCACCAAGACCAGCCATGCTTGAATGGCCAGACTTGGAACTCATGAGATCTGGGAACTATAGCAGAAATATTGTTTGAATTATATGAGATTAATGGAGATTACCATGCGCCAGAAGACAGCCGCCGTCCTCATTCTCATTGAAATCCTCGGGATTTTGCTCATTGCCGCTGGTTGCGGGCAGAAGAAGGACAGCACTAAGGATCTAGCCATCGGTTGTATTACCATCCTAAGTGGTGAAGTAGCCACCTATGGCAAGGAAACAAAACAAGGGATTGATTTGGCCGTCGAGGAAACGAATGGAAGCGGGATTCTTGGCAGCAGGAAAATGCGCGTGATCTACGAGGACGATCAAATCGACGCCAAGATAGGAACCCAGGCGATAAACAAACTCATCACTGTGGACAAGGTTCCCATTATCATCGGCGCTTTCAGCTCCAGGGTGACCCTTGCCATCGCGCCTATTGCTGAGCGCAACAAGACGGTGCTTCTCTCAGCGAGCGCAACCGCTGACGCTCTGAAAGACGCAGGGGACTTCATATTTAGAATAGTGCCCCCAAACCGAGCCCAGGGAACGACTGGTGCCAAATTCGCCCTGGAGAAACTGAAGAAGAACACGGTCGCGGTTTACTACGTGAACGACGAGTACGGTGTGTCTCTGGCGGCCGAATTCAAGAAGGCATACGAGGGATTGGGTGGGAAAGTGCTTTTCTATGAGGCGTTTTCCCCAGGGCAGAAAGACTTCCGATCATCGATCCAGAAGATGAAGAGTGCTAATGCAGAGATGGTCTATTTCCCTGGTCAAGCCGGAGAAACCGGTCTCATTCTCAAGCAGTCCAGAGAACTTGGATTCAACGTACCCTTCGTCGGAGGTGACGGCTCTTACTCGCCCGATCTGATCACAATTGCCGGCGATGCGGCGGAGGGCTCATATTACTCGCTCATGGCTATGGGCTACGGGGTTAGCGATAGTTTGATTACCGCATTCGAAAGCAAGTTTCAAACAAAGTACGGTGAAAAGCCCACCGTGTACGCTGCTTACGCGTACGAAGCAGGTAAGATAGTCGGCAAGATACTCAGTGCGGCTGCTTATACTGGAGAGGGCATCAGAGATCGTCTTTACACCTTAAGAGATTTCAAGGGCATCACTGGATACACGAGCTTCGACAAGTTTGGCGAGGTGAATAAGGAATTCTATATGTATGTGGTCAGGAAAGGGCAGTTCGTACTGAACAATGGTATGTAATCCAATGTCGCTGAAGTAATTGCTGTTTGAACATGTCGGAATCTCCAAACACAAACAACATGCCATATGAGTCCTTGCCATTGGCAGCGCCAAGTACCAAGGCGGCCAAACTTAAGAAGGAAGCCGTGAAGGACCCGAAATTGATTATGCGTCTTCTACCGTATCGGGGATTTGCCACATGCGTAGCTATCTTACTTTCCTGGCTTGTTCTAGTTACGGCGACTTACTTCTTGATCACACAACACCCAACTCATTACAAGGCAGCGGGAGTATTTGCCTCAATCGTTTTCTTTCTAGTGGGCGCGATTATATGGTATCTCTATCTGTGGGCCAGCAAGGCCGTCACGAAAGGGGAACCGTCACTACATGATTATCTAGCGCCCAGCGAAAACCTTTGGATCTGGATACTTATCATCGGGCTAGTTGGCGCACTGCTAACATTCGTGACGGAAAAGGACTACAAGGATTTCGCTATTGGCCCAGAATATCAATATCTAGATTTTATAGACCTAATTATAACTAAGAGAGGCCTGACTGTATTCTCCGTGGTTATGGCCTCGATGCTTGCTGATTTCGTCTTGACCCTGTTGAGAACACTCAAGGAAACGCACACAAGGGTTGAGCTAATAAATGGTCAATTGATCGCCGTTACTAAAGGAGCAAATGAAGCTTCTGCGGCTGCAAGTAAAGCGGCGACAATAATCAATAATACATCAGAGAGTTTGACTGCTTCCGTTTCTCCATTACTGGGTGGAGTCGATCAACTAGTGGGGGCGAATCATTTACTTGATTTCACTACCGGGAAGTTGAGAGAAGTTGCTGTGGACATTGACAAGAAGCAGGATGAATTGACACGTAAGCTGGAGAGAGTCGAAAGCCAGATCATAGCCCATGAGGAGTCGCAAACCCGCGAGAAGGAACTATTTGAGGAGCTGACTGACAAGAACAAGAAAGAAAACAAAGCACTCCGCGAAATCTTCGATCCGATTATACACGTTAAAATGCTCAATCTTCGGAATACTGTCTGCGATTCCTTGATCAAGTATGCGAAGTCCACCTGGGCGGACAAGTTCTTTCCCAGCCTGCTCGCTGCTACAGCTCTCAGCTCACTGATAGAACAAATTGGTCCCGGCAAGAAACTCAAAGACGAAGATGCCCAGCCTAATGACCTTCCGACGAATTTTGCGGAGGGTAACTACGCAGTGTTCTCAAGTATTGTTGATGCTATCTATTCAAAATACGAGAAAATCCTCACTGCTTATAGAGAAATTCGCAATGATCCACAACTGAAAATGGTCTACTTCACCACCCTGACAATATCTATCGGGGACTATCTTGACGCCGAGAACTGGCTAACGATTCCTAGCATGAGGAGATCATGGGACCGCGTGCGGACGAGCACACAAAAGGCTCCGTATGGCAGGCACGATCGCTCACTCGGGGGCCACATGTGGAGATTCTTTGCGGAACCTGAGAATCTCGAATTCCGTCGATGTTGCCTGTGGCTAAACAATAGTACCGTCGCCGATCGTCAACTGAAGGATGCGATCAGCACATACGACCAGTGGAAACGTGACGCTAAAGGGAATGATTGGAGCAACAAGCTCGCAGGCGTACTTCATGTCCCAAACAGCGCCAACTCCTGTATGGAATGGCTGGTAAACAATGACTACGAACTTACGGGATTAGAGTTGAAGCGGTACTACAGTCAGCCCGATTATCTTGACCTTGCTCAAGGAGATCACGAGCTAATGAGGCTGGATTCAGCGAATAAGCCCAAGGTTCCGGAAGTATTTCTACGGCTTTATCACCCTAATCCCGAGGATTGCAGATATTGTGAACTGAGTCCTGAGGAGATCATGAAGATGCTCAAGAACGATGAAAGCCTCAGAAAGATGCAAGCAGGTTTTAGTGATAGTGACAAGTTGTGGGGGGCACTTATAAAGCGGCTGGCCGATTGTTTGAAACTGAACCAACGGCCCGATGACAACCTGACCATTGTTGATCCTGATTCCGATAGGCAATACTATTGGTACGAAATCTTCTTCAATCGACACATACCTGTGGATATGTTCGCCGTGGGAGTACGCCCAAGCGGGGAGCAGGCGAAGATCGAATGGCTGGGTTGCCTGGGCGGATATGTTGGCGGCGACTTTAATAGTATGCTCCTGGCTTGGCACGACCCCATTACCTCGCCAGATCAATGGGGCGTGTTGGAGGTTATCATGAGCTACCTCTATGAGGGTGACGAGCTAGTAAGAAAAAGCGATTTTGAGGAAGCTTTTGGCCAGTGGTCCAATCACGCGAACTTTAGATCCTGATGTTTGATGACTGATTCAACCCTTGATATTTTCTGCAAATTTGCTTATGGTCCGACCGAGAGCGCCCTTTTTGAAGTCCTACAGACACTAAAGTTGATTGGGCGCCTCGGTAATGTGAAGAGCAGCACGGGGACCGGTAGCTTGGCTCTTCTCGATGCCGGTGGTGGCTATGGACGTGATGCTCTGAAAGTATCAAGGCAATGGACTAGGAACGTGATCATAGCTGATAAGCACCAACCTTACCGTGATGTATTTGAAGAGTTGCAGAGCAAGCAGGATGTTATGGTTCGCTTCGTTCACTGCGATCTTATCGATTCGCAAGCATGCAGGCAATTACTCGACAACTACGGCCCCTTTGGAATGGTCTTTAGCTATCATCTTCTTCACTACTTTGATAAACAGAATCTCAAGATCCTTTTTAGGAATTTCTACGAGCTGCTGGCCGATCAAGGGATCATGCTGCACATGTTTCTAGCCGACGAATACATTAAGAAGGAGTATGGTTCGTCACTGCAGCATGAGACACTTGAAGGCGATGTCATAATGGTGCAGTCACACTCAGTGCCAGATCTTCAAGAGCTGATGGCAAGTACTGCATTCGAGCCCATCTCGGAAAAGGACAAAATACTGATCGATGGCCTGGGATACCTGCGCGTTGTAGAGTTGCATCCCGAGAGGAAAGGAGACCCTCCTGTTTTACACAGCCATATTCTGAGGGTTCTCTGCTGCAAGAAGAAGATAAGCGCTACCTCTGAGCCCGACAACAAGAGGGATATTCATGAATGATATAATCAATGGCATTCACGGTTGGTACTTTGGGCCTGAAGTCATCGCCGAGGCAAATCGAAAGGGCCAGATGCTCACCATGGACTATGAGCTCGGTCGGAGTTGTCCTCTCCGATGCATCTACTGCTATCGAACCGATGATTCTCGGGACGAGCAGAAAGACCTGCTTGATACCACTATCTGGAAGCATGTAGTAGATGACGCCAGGGAACTTGGTGTGCAGTCCGTCAAGCTGATTGGCGGTGGCGAAATCACACAAGAGCCGGATTTTCGGGAAGCTATGGAGTACATTGCTGGCAAAGGAATGATCGTAGTCTTGTTCACTGCCGGGACAGTGCTTGGGAATGACAACTACTGTCGGAAGTTGCACAAAATGAGTAGTCGCGAACTAGCGCAATGGATGTATGACCTGGGAATGTCCGTGTTCATCAAAGTCGACAGTCTCAATCATGAGCTCCAGGACAAGATCGCCGGCTTCGATGGCTTCGCTGTTATAAGGGACCGGGCCTTGGAACTCCTAATAGATGTAGGTTTTAACAAGCCTAACCCGACGCGTTTAGGTCTTGAGGTGAATGTTAGTCGGCATAACATTCACGAAATCATGGACATCTATGCACTCCGGACCAAGTTCAATGTCTATGAGGACGTAGTGGTTTCAATGCCTTGCGATGCCCTTCAGCGAAACAAGGACTATGATATCACATATGATCAGAAGAGAGATCTGTACCGAAGCATCTACGCGTTTAACCAGGAGCATGGTATTCCGTACGAGTTCATTTCACCATTCATCGGCGGACTCGTCTGCTCGCAGCTGGGGAACGGCCTCTATGTGACGAATCGCGGCGACGTCTTTCATTGCCCAGGTTCTTTCGTACATTTGGGGAATGTGAAGGATGTGTCTCTCAAAGGGATTTGGAAGCAGTTCAGCGAGAAGGAAAAGTACCATGGCACATATTTCTGCCCTTTTCGAGAAGACGCGGGGATCTTTCCTGCGCACTTGGTGGAAGAGCTAAGGGCGGAACTCGAATCGCATCGTGTAACTGCTGGAACCAAAGTTGGCGATCGTACAAATACTGCTTAACGCGGTTATCGCAGCCTCGCTATATGCCCTTGTAGGGGCAGGCTTTGCGTTGATCTTTCGGACAAGCAAGTTCTTTCACTTCGCGCACGCGGCGACATTCACAGCGGGCGCTTACCTTACATACACGTTCAAGCAGATCGTTGGCTTGTCGCTTCCCATCTCGGTGGTGTTTTCTTTGATCGGTTGCGGAATTGTCGGTTTGCTGATGAGCAGGCTCCTGTTCCTTCCCCTTAGGCGTCGAGGAGCTTCGTCGTTGGTGCTGCTACTGTCCTCTTTGGGGCTGTACGTGATCTTACAGAACTCGATATCTCTGATTTACGGTGATCACATAAAGAGCATCCGTGATGCCAAAGTCGTCGAAGGAATACCAATATTTGGAGCGCGAATCACTGAGATACAGATTGCCGCTATCCTGGGCGCGGCTGTTCTCATCTTTCTGCTTCACACCGGACTCCGTTACACAGGCGCTGGCAAAGCACTGCGAGCCGTAGCCAGCAACCCAACACTCGCCAAGCTTGTTGGGGTCGACAGCAATCTCGTGGTTCAGTTGGCTTTTGTCGCTGGATCTGTCCTAGCTGGTGCAGCGGGAATACTGGTGGCATTGGACATAGATATGACCCCTTCCATGGGCATGTTGATGCTGATGATGGGAGTAGTGGCGGTCATTATCGGAGGAGTACGAAGCTTAGTCGGCATTGCGTTCGGTGCTCTGCTTCTAGGAGCCGCTCAGAACTTAGGCACTTGGCTTGTCAGCTCCCAATGGCAGGATGCGATCGCGTTTGCAATTCTAGTTGTCTTTCTGCTAGTTCGACCCCGCGGATTTGTTGGGGGGTAGCGATGCAATACCTGTTACACATTCTGATTCTCATCGGCATCTATGTCATACTGTCATCATCACTGAATCTAGTTGCTGGATATGCTGGACTCATTTCAGTCGCTCACGCGAGCTTCTTTGCTGTTGGTGCTTATGCGGCCGCACTTTTGTCTGTGCATTTTGGTTCACCGCTGATTGTGAACCTCCTCTGCGCAGCATTGTTGGCGGCACTGTGTAGTCTTCTAATAGGCTTCCCATCGTTACGCATCCGAGACGACTATTTTGTCATCGCGACATTTGGCTTCCAAGTACTGACCTTCAGCGTGTTGAACAACTGGGTTAAACTGACTCGTGGCCCCCTCGGGATTCCTGGAATTCCTAGAGCTTCCCTGTTTGGGTGGGAGGTTTCTTCCCAATTCGAGTTTCTCGTGGTTGTAACCGTTTTGTCGCTTGCTACCATTTGGTGCTGCAAGGTCATTTCGGAATCTCCGTACGGGAGAGTTCTGAAAGCAATACGAGAGGATGAAATGTTCGCCACAGCAGCAGGGAAAAACGTTGCGGCCTTTAAGATTTCGGCCTTCGCGTTTGCAGGGGGCCTCGCATCTATTGGTGGAGTGCTGTATGCACATTATATCAGCTTTGTGGATCCTTCTAGCTTCACCGTAATGGAATCGATCTTCATATTGTCTATAGTTATCATCGGAGGAGCTGGTAGCTTGTTGGGACCGGTCGTTGGCGCTGTGCTTCTTGTTTCCTTGCCGGAGGCTTTGCGTCTAATAGGACTTCAGAGTGCAATTGCCGCCAACGTGAGGCAGATTCTATATGGTGGGTTGCTACTTGCTTTTATGTTGTGGCGCCCCAGAGGACTACTGGGACGATTTTCTTTCGAGAAGGACGTGCATTAGTGTCTACCAAGGTGTGGTTTTCTGTCAAGGATGTTCGCAAGAGCTTTGGTGGCGTTCTTGCCTTGGATGGGGTCTCTTTCAAGCTCAGTCGAGGAGAAATCTTGGGCCTAGTTGGACCCAACGGAGCAGGAAAAACCACATTGTTCAATGTCATCAGTGGCTTTGACGCACCGGACTGCGGGAGGATTAACTTGTCTGGGACCGAGCTCGTCGGTCTGCCTCCATACCTTATTGCTTTGGCGGGCCTTGTCAGAACGTTTCAGGTACCGAGACTAATTGAGAATCTGACCGTGATTGAAAACGTGCTCTTGTTTTGCAAGAGCCAGCCGGGAGAGAGACTGCGAAACGTCTTTTTCAGTAACGCTAGGTTGAAAGCGTTTGAAACCGAGATCGCAGAGAAGGCAAAGGATCTTCTTCAGAAGGCTGGCCTTGGGGATAAGATGCTCAGTCCGGCTAGTGAGCTATCGTACGGTCAGCTGAAGCTGTTGACTATTGCCTGCTGCATAGCCTCCGATTCTGACTTACTGCTTCTTGATGAACCAATTGCAGGTGTTGCTCCTGTCATGATCGACCGCATACTGGAGATGATCTCCGATTTACGTTCCGCCGAAAAGTCAGTTATTTTAATTGAGCATAACATGGATGCAATCATGCATGTGTGCAGTCGTGTTCTCTTTCTCGACGTTGGTTCTGTAGTCTGCGATGGCGTTCCCTCTGACATCAGAAGCAATTCGAGAGTTATTGACGCCTATTTGCGATGACCGGGTGATTTGTGCTTGTTGTGAGAGATCTTGAGTCCGGATATGGAAAAAAGCAAGTTCTGTTTGGCGTATCCGTTGACGTTGCGGAGAACCTGATTCTTGCCGTCATCGGCCCCAACGGCTCAGGCAAGTCAACACTGCTTAAGGTGATAGCGGGTCTCCTTCCGGTGTGGTCGGGCCAGGCATATTTCGGCGCGTTTGACCTATGTGGTTCACACACATCGAGGAACGTTCGAGCTGGCATTGCTCTCATCCCTCAGGGAATGCGGGTTTTCCCCGACCTAAACGTGAAGGAAAACTTCGACGTC
>JAGVEU010000153.1 GCA_020057985.1 Calditrichota bacterium
ACCAATTCCTGCCCGAACAGTTCGGATGTCATTCCAGTTCTGGTCGCGGTGCTCGATGCGGAAGAGAAGTTGTCCGTTCTTCCGCTCGACTACTCGCTTTCCGCTTACCCCAATCCGTTTAATCCTTCGACCACGATCACTTTCACCATTCCCAGAACGGCGCAAGCCGATCTCACCATCTATGATCTTACCGGCAGAAGTGTGGCAACGCTCGCGGACGATGTGTTCAACTCCGGCAAACATTCATTTGCTTTTGAAGCACATGCGCTACCCAGTGGAATATACTTCGCGCACCTTCAATCCGGGGCATTCATTGATACGCGGAAAATTGTGCTGTTGAAATAAGAGCGATTGCTACCTGCACATAGAGTGGTTCTCGAAGGTAAGTTAGCATCAAGAACCCCCCTTTGTCCCCCCTTACAAGGGGGGAAACAAGATCGGCATCTCAACTTACTTTCGAGAAAGACCACAAAATCGAAAACCCTAAGTCTTTAGCTGAGGGTTTCTCGTATGGCGATTGACAATGACTGCTTCGTCTACTTGCGCTGCCCCTTCAACCATTCGTTCACTTTCTCCGCGACTTCCTGAGAAAAAACGTGCGCTCCCTCTGTTGCTGCAAAAGTGACGTTTATCCCTGCTTGTTTCAGTAGGTTAGTCGCGTAAATCCCCTCTTCCATGCGCACCACGTTGTCTTCCTTTCCGTGAGTGATGAGCGCGCACACATCCGATTTCTTTTCATTTTTCAGTTGCTGTTTGGTAAAGGCTCCCTTGATCAAGTAGCCGCCATGCGCGCAATATCCTGCCACTCGCTCAGGGTAATAGGCTGCCGTTAGATGCGCCAGGGCTGCTCCCTGACTGAATCCTACGACATAGAATTTTCTGCCGTCCACCGGATATCGCTTCATCATGTCATCCGCGACTCGCACCACCCAATCTACCGCACTCCTGACAGAAGCCGTATCCTCCTGAAAGCTCGCAAACTCCCGTAAGTGGCTGAAACCCTTGCCATCGCTGTCCGCCGCAGGATAGGAACCTTCCGGAATCGCATAGAGATAATCGTGGCTGTTAATAAGCGCTACGTTCTTGGAGAAGTCTTCCGGCGTGCCCCCGTAGTTGTGCAACAGAATAATTAGCGGATACTTCTCGCGCGGATCATACTCCTCCGGCAGAATCACCACATACTTGCCTAATCGTTCCTGCTCACATACTTGCGATGCGTAAGCTGATTGTTTGAGTCGGGCATTGCGCGCCGCCTGATCGAGCGCCTTGGTAAAATCCGCGCGTCCATGCAATGGCTTCAAATCCGGGTCTTCGGCTGTGTGTGCAGAATCGCTCCATCCGACGGCCACTGCGCTCGTGAGCATACGCATCGCCGAATCGGGCTTCTCCAGCGCGGCATAACAGCATGCCAGATTGTAGAGCGAAACCGCGTCCGTTGGATCTGCCTCGACCCATTTCTCATAATACTGCGCTGCCTTCACGTAGTCACCGGCCATAATCGCCTGTGTGGCTACTTGCTTCCAGCTTTGACGCTCGGCGGTAAATCCGAGAGCGGGGAGGAGCAAACAAAAGAGAAGTGTGATTTTGTTCATAAAGGGGGGTGTCCAAAACACATGCGGTGTCCTACTTTGCAAACTTGTAGGACAGCCCCAGAGAAAGAGTCTCTTTGAAACGACCGCCCTTTGAGACCTGCTTGTCGTACAGCAGTTGCCACGATAAACTGGTCTGGATATAGGTGGAAACGTTAGCACGAAAAACATTATCCCAGTTGGCATCCGCCGTCTTCCATTCATTGCCTTCAGGCATCGATTGATCACCGCCTGATTTGTCATGGAAGAATGCCTGAAACACCGTTAGTTTGGAAGTGAGGCTGTATTTTCCTTTTGCCGATCCAAGAGCAAGGTCTGTTACCCATTCGGCGCCGCCGTCATTGCTGGTCTCGCGCAGGGTTTCTGTACTATCGTTTGGACTTGTGAACTCACGAGTTAATTGCTTTAGACCAAAACCAAGGCGCATGTTCAGCACACTCTTGTCCGGCACATTCACCAGCGTGCGCGCAACACCAGTGCCCTCCGTAAATTCCATAGGATTAATGTACCGCTTTTCCTGAGGGTCAGATGCATCCAGAAACTGTGATTCGAAGGTTCCCGATGCGTAAGGATCAATCAGCCAGCCCTTGGTCAGCTTGAAAATGCCATCATATCGAATCTTGTCTGCTGATTTCTGCGGCTTCAGCCATTTCTTGTCTTTATCCTGACTGTGTGATTGACCAAAGGCCAATTTCAACTCATTGCCCTGAAACCATGATGCGCTGAGTTGTCGTTCTGCCTTGCCATGAAACTCCGAAACCCAAATCAGCGAGCCGGCTTCACCACCAACCCAGTTATCGGAATAGGCAGCTTGCGTGACACCGAGTCCGGTCTCGATCTGCACTTTCCATGGGCCTGCCGCAGGCTGTTCAGCGCTCGCCGGATCTACCATCATCATGGCGATTACTATGCCCATTACGATGGGCAGAATTTTTTTTCTTAACATGTGCTCCTCAGGTCTTGTCGGTTTATATAGTTTCTCCAGAAGGTGCGTTGCGATCACAGATTCCATCGGTTCGCAGAGCAGCACCGAGGACGGTACTGCCTAGTATTCGAGAAGCACTATAGTTGCGACGTGCAATGCGCGCAACGCGTCGCTTTAATCGGGATTTTCGATTGGCAATAGGGGCAGTCTTTATCCATTTGCGCCGCAGGCGCCGCAGCGACTTCCTTCTGCTTTTGCAGCTTGTTAAGACTGCGAATCAAGATAAACACCGCAAATGCCACGATTACGAAACTGATAAGCGTGTTGACGAATGCGCCGTAGTTCCACGTCACTGCGCCGGCGGCTTTGGCCGCAGCAACGGAAGCATATGGTCCGGCGGAAGCTCCTTCCTTTAGAACACAGAACAGATTTGAAAAGTCCACATTCCCGAGCAACAGACCGATGGGCGGCATGATGATGTCATTGACCATTGAATTGACAATGGTGCCGAACGCCGCGCCGATGATAATTCCTACGGCCATATCCACGACGTTGCCGCGCATGGCAAAGTCCTTGAATTCCTTCAGCATGATTTGCTCCTTGAATTGCTTATTGTTGAGGGGTTTGCCTTAAGCTTGCCCCGTGATTGTCGGTTGACTCGTGACCGCAAGCATTGTGGAGATCGCATTTATCCCCTCCAACTGCATCCTTAACTTCTTTGCTCGATTTGTTCCGCCAACCACTTCAGGGTTTCCAGTGAGCCTTTCGGATGACCGACAATGACCGCGCGCACTTTAGCATTCGTATCAATCAGATAGTAGCTCGGCACTCCCTTCAGACCGATCCATTTGTCAAAGGCTTTTGTGCTCCAGACGAAGTCGAGACCCCAATCCTGGTCTTTGGCATCTTTTCCTGAGATAATCTTCTTGGCTTTGTCATGCTCTCCACCGCGATGGACAGCGAAAACCTGAAAGGGGACTTTTCCTGCTTTAACTTCGGCATTCATTTCCGGCAGCGACCGCTGCACACAGGTTCCTCAACTGAAGCCCCAGAATTCAAGCAACGTCATCTTTCGCTTCAGAACCTCAGGCGAGATTCCCTCCTTGGCATTGGCAGAAGCGAGCGTCATGCTGACCGGTTCTTTGGGCAGTACATCCGGCAGGAGCGCGAAATACTGATCCGCTTTGCGTTGTGTGGCATAAATGGTCATGCGGGCATTACGGAGATAGGAATTGGTTGGATCTGAAACCGCGCCCGCTTCATAGGCAGCCAGCGCATCGCTTTGTCTTTCCATCTCATCAAGGGCATAGCCAAGGTACAGATAACCGTCCGGTTGGGAAGGATCGGCGGCAATCGCTGCTTCAAATTCACTGCGGACTTTTTCCATATTCGGCGTAGCCTTCTCCCACTCTCCCAACGCTGCCAAGCGGTGCCCCCAGTAGTTGTTGGCATCCTTCTTCAGAATCCAAGCGGATGTTTCGGTTTGCTTTGTGGAATCTCCATACAGGATTGCATTCACATAGCGTTTGGCAATGGACTCGCTCCCTTCAGCGCGCGTCTTGAAGTAGGCTTCTGCATCGTCCATATAGCGTCGCAACACATTCCCGCAGTTTGCGCTCAAGCGGACGTCTTCAGGATTCGCCTCCAGCGCGGCTTTGGCGATTACCACTTTCTCGGAATCCGATTTCGCGGCATCCAACCCATTTTGCAGGGCGATTTCCGCTAGTGATTTCTGCACAGGCTTGGGCGCGTAGCCTGCATAGACTAATACTGTCATTCCCAGGACTGCGATTACAGTCATTCGAAGCATTCTTACCTCTTTTGCGTTTCTTCGTTCTTCAATCTCAACTCTCCGATCTCCCTCCACCTTGGCGGAAAGAAAAGGGACTGTCGTTCTATACTGTAGTAATGTACGGCGTCTCCTTGTGAAAGTCAACCCGCTTGCACTGTTATTTGAGATAACAGCAACAAATGCCGCATATATTATGAATCATCTGAGCAGAAAATGCCGCGGTTTGTTCATCACACGATCCGCAGAACTACCCAATGCTGCGAGCCGGGGACGATGTATTTGGCCATTTCTTCGGAGAATCCCTTGAACTTTCCGGTTGCCACGATGCTCATGAACTTCTCCCAGTCGGCCATGCTGTCCATGAGATACTCATTGACGACGTGCGACGGTGATTGGCCGATATGGCCGACCGTTGTCCGCTGGCCGCGAGTTGTGAGTGCAGTTCGACACTGGCGAAGCAAGGACGGACGCATTTCTTACATCGCACTTTCTGATTCTCTCAAGTAACCAGTCCTTCGCCGATAGCCGTTAGTCGTGTATTCCCACTTGCTGTCATTCTCGACACCGAGTAGCGGGCATCCAGAATCTCATGGTCGTTGATTCAGCAGCCAATGGTTCATGGCGTTATTAGACACAAAGAAGAAGATTTATGGGCAAAATTTTTTCTACGGGGTAGACCTTACCGCTGCCGATAAACTTCCTTTCGGTTGCCAATGCGAATGACGAGGACAACCAGAAGGCTGTCCTCAATCCTATAGACAATACGGTAATTGCCTGACCTGATTCGATAGCTGTCATCGGTCTCGGCCAGTTTCTTGCAGCCTTTGGGACGCGGATCTGAGGCAAGCGCATCTATCCGCAGGCTTAAGGCTTGCTGCACATTCGCGGACAACTTCCTGAATTGCCGCATTGCCAGCGGGGTAAACTCAATCTCGTATTGCACGACCGTGAGCTATAGCCCCAATTCCTTCTTGATCTTCCTCCAAGGGATGGTTCCCTTTTTCCTTGCCTCCGCCATTGCCTTTTTGGATTCCTCAATGTCTATCCGATCCTCGATCGCTTCGATTAGTTCCAAATCCTCAATCGGTACAAGAGCTGCCGCTTTCTTGCCACGGCGGTAAAGAATAATTCGCTCTCCCTTAAACTCCGCACGATTCACAATCTGCGAGAATTCCTGCCGGGCTTTGCTGGTG
>JAGVEU010000026.1 GCA_020057985.1 Calditrichota bacterium
ACGCACATAGAGTTTGCCCATTGGCTGCTGATAATTCCAACCCTCGATGACGATAGACCCTTCGCCGCGAAAGCTGACTTGTGGATTGTGTATGCCGGGCATCGGTAGAATTGTCAGGACTCCGCCGTGTGCAATCATGATCTGACTATCCACGCGGCATGGCGCGTACATCACCACGCTGTCGGTGATGGTGTACTGATGCCACACGTAACGCTCGGCAAGGATTTTCTCGAGGCTGTCCAGAGTTACTGCCAATTCGCTTTCCGAAACACCTACAGATGCAGTGTCTTGCATTTGCTCCGACAGACCCAAGAGCAACAGACCTGACTCTCCGTCAATTCTCTTGCTGACGTTATCTCCTGCGGTGTTGAGGATGTTTTGGTAAATAGCCCTTGCACTGTCGTAGGCATCCGATTTGATCCACGTGTATGCAATGCCCATATTCACTGCATGTTGGAACGAACCCGCAGCTGTGTCGGCGATGCTCTGAAGATACAGTCGTGTGCTGTCATTGCTGAAGTTGCCAAGGAAGTCTAACGCAGAGAGCCGATTGATGGAAGGTTTCTTTCCGCAATCCACAGAGTCATTCTCGATCACCGTCTTATAGTCATCCTTTGCCTCAGAATATAAAGACTCGAGCTCTTTTCTCGTGGCATGGACAAGACAATCGTCATCCTCACCTTCAGCAGTCAGCGAACAGAAATGCGAGTCCGCAAAAACCGGACTGACGAAAACGTCGGGTGCAATATGGCGCATGATCTGAGCGCTGTCGGCGCCTTCCCAGTAGTTGCGGCGATAGTCGAGTAGCGGCCAGTTTCCGTCGCTGTCGTTGATCAGAATCCACATCTCTCTTTCAAGCGGTCCTGGCGGCATGGCATAGACGTCCGTAATCTGGTTGTGTCCATACGCATAAACGAATCCACCGGACAGATCGTAGCAGGAAAGTTCGGTGCCGGTATTTGCCGTGATGCGATTGCCACCCCAAAGGGGATTGCCGGAAGTCCGCGCATCTGCCATGATTAACGAACCTCCGACGACGTCCAGTCCCGTTCCGACGTTGCCAATGATCTTACAACATTTCAGGCGCAAGTCAGAACGCAGACTCAACACTCCGCCGAGACCTGATTGCGGCCCTGCCTCCGTGCCGTTGCTCATAATCTCAACGTCGTTTAGGTTCACTGTACAGCCGTTCAGCGCGCGTAGACTTCGATCTGAGTTATGAGAAATGCTGCCATCCGTCACCGAGGCAACGACACCTTGATTGAAGATCAGGCCGCGATCATTGTCGGACACATCCACTTGATGAAGGTCCACGATCACATTTCCGCTTCCCGTCAGCGCGACGTCGTTGTGATGAAACGAACAGCTCAGCAGCTTGGCATGGTTTGCATGGCCATTGCTCAGGGCATCGAATTGGAGACCAAACTGAGCATCCTGAATCTCGGCATATTTCAAATCGAGCGTATCATGCGAATCGGCCATAAAGGTGATCCCGCGCCACTGTTGATCCGTCATTGCCGATTGCAACCGCACGCGAATGCTGTCATTGCCAAGAATACGAATCGCCGAGGCGACTCCATCACGCTCGACAAAAATGCCTTTGTCCTCCCAGAAGATGACAGAAACCACGCTGTCCCAACGATGCACGCGAGATGTATCAGGCAACACCGTCAAACTTCCGCCGTCAATCCGAATGTTCTTACCCAAATAAGCCGGTGCGCGAAGCGTTTCCGGAGACGTAATCACCCAAGCCGCCGTGTCAAGGAGCGAGAAATGTACTAACTCCGCTTCGCCGGGAGGTAGAACTAATTCAAAGAACCGATTCTGATTCGTTGCTCCGTAAAGTTCCGCAACTGATAAGCTGTCCGACAAGCAATACTGAACAAGGTATTGTTCGGTCGGGTGTGCAACCGTGTCAATCCCGATTCTGATTTTCCGCGCTTCATCGGACAAGGCTCTCCGGTTCACAATGAGAAACCAGTAGTCTTCGTCGTTTGGCGAAACACCCGGGGACATGAAGCGCGAGATCTGAATATACCGCGCATCGGGTGATTCCCAATTCCATGACGACGGAGTCCCGGGTTTGTAGGTCTCAATGAAATCTACTCGCGAGTTCTCCGTAAGGGAATCCCAAGCCACCCACGGATCTTCCGACTGTCCGTAGTTGGTCTCAAACGCTCGACTCGCGTAGGTCCTCACGAAATCGAGGGATTCCAACACCGGAGCGAGGTTGAGGATATCGTGACAAACTTCTTGTGCAGCATAATAGCGGGGAGTGCGATAGACCGGCGGACTGCCATCACAGAAGTCAGTATCGTGATCTGGACCTTCGCTCTCCGAGCCCCAATCTAAGAGTCCACCCCAGTAATTTGTTGAGTCAGGTTCTCTTCTGGGATAAGATAGTCCATTATACCACATGATACCATCTACATCACACGCAACCGCCATCCAAGCTTCGAGTTTAATTTCATTTGGAGTCGGTGAACGCAAGGGACAACAATTACTCGAGTCATTAGTTTCTCCATCCGGCCCCGCTTGCACCAGCGCCCACATCTTGCTGTTTGGATCTCGATAATGAACATACTGAGTCTGGGGCAGCAAACCCGTATAGACAGTATCCCCACTATGCCATTCGGGATAGGGATCAAAATCAATCGCCTCCGGTTCGGCAAGAGCGTAAGCAGGCAACCAACTCCAAATCGTGCCGTCGAATGACGCTTGTAATGACTTCCAACCGTGGTAACGAGTTTGGTTGCCGTCGGCAGGCGGAACGCAAGTGGAATCCGAGTAAGCGGTCAGATAAGTTGTATTAGAGAGTGAATCCGTGTAGAATGCATTCGGGGTAATCGAGCCATGTCCGCCGGGGAGCGGAAAACACCAATGAGCGGATCGAAACGGATAGAACTCCTCCATATGACATGAGAGCCTGATTCCCTGCGATTGGAGTTTGGTCAGCAATATTCCGCGATAGTCACCCCCATCGCGATAAATACCATAGGGGTTCCCGTTCAAGAAAAAGGTCGGCATCCCCCGATCGTGCAGAATCTTGTTCACTTTTACAAGCGCATCTACGGTTCGTTCGTCAAATGGATACTCATCGTAGTACCATCCTCTTGAATGTGCGCGGTTCGAGTTGTACTCGTTCCAGAAAGCGTCGCCGATAACTCCTTTCCAATAACTTGTATCTTGATTGCCTGTCGCTCTGAAGAGACGATGATAGCCTTCGTCCCACACTTCAAACGACGAGATGTAGAAGCGGTGATGACCGGTGTAGTCAATGCGGAACTGCACGGGCATTTCTTGATTATGCGCAATGACGTGCCTGTAAATAGGATATCTGACCGCATTCGAATCATAGTTTTCGTCTAAGACTCTGAAGACCGTATCTTCGGGCGTCGTGGACAAATAGTTCGTCGGATCAAAGATAAAATCCACCGTACTAAAATACGCCCCCGTGAGTGAGTCCTTCCGTAAAATCATCGGTGGATTATATTCATACCAACGTCCCCCTGCAGCATGATTCGGGTCGTAGCCCGGAATCCCCACCAACCAATAGATCTTGGCGACGGCTTGAGTGGTATCCGTTTCGTTCGCATCCACTTTCGCAACGACACGGAAATGCAGGGGCATCACTTCATCGTCCGGGCGGCCATCCGGCGCAGGTCCATCCGTCGTTAGTCCATTTATGTGCCAGCCGTGCATAGCTCCGAAATTCCCCGGATAGAACATCGTACGCGCGGCTGTTGGCTGAGTGGAATCGCCGATGGCAAGGACCCTTTCACGGACACCAAGCCTAATGAATGCCGAATCAGGATCAGCACCGGGTCCTTCCTGAGATTCTTGATAATATCCACTGTAGTCGTTGAATAGTACAACTCGCTGCTGTGCATCTACGTACTTAAAGGTTTGTTGCGGCCATCGGTGGTTCATGACCTGAAGAGAGTGACCGCTCAGACGATTAAAGTCTACGGAATCATAAACGACATAGAGATTGGTAATCCCCATTTCCTCCCACCAACGTAAAATTTCGTCATTGTTTAGCAGCCCATCAATCCAGACTTGCTTGTCGCATTCTCCATAGCCATTCCAATTGGCTGATCTCACTATGGATACCGCGTCGTGGTAGGCGGAAATTTCAAAAGCGTGCAGATCGCATAGGCTTGCGAACAGAGTCAAGGCGAGAAAGACTCCAATGATGACGGAAACGTAATGCTTCATGGAAAACTCCTTTACAGTGATTATTTGAGTAGCATAAGTTTTTGTGTGACTGACTGCGTTCCGGCTGATACACGAAGGAGATATAGACCGGATGAAAAATCTTTTCCATTGAAAGGAACGATGCTTTTTTGCGAGGCTTCGCGTATTGTACTCTGATGTGCAATTTGACCTAAGAGATTGTAGACCGTTAGTTGCACCTCCGTGGTGTACGGCGGGAGATTTAACTGAATTGAGGTTTCGGAATTAAACGGATTCGGAAAGACCATAACTTGCAGTTCCATCGGAAGCTCCGGTCTTTGATCCTCTGCATCAACATGAAAAGACGAATCGCCAGCAATAATAATTACTCTTCCTCGCGTACCATCTGTGTCTTCATTAGTCGCCCCAACAGCAATGTCGTCAATCCCGTCCCCATTTACATCACCTAAAGAACAAGCCGTAGTAATGCCGATCAAATTCTGCCAGCCTCGGCCTACAAACTGTAGAACTGGCTGCGGGTTAAGCCACGGATGCCCTAAATACAGAGCAAATCTGCCCCAATAGGCTTGGTCACAGAACCTAGAAATCGCTACCAGATCATTGTAGCCATCATCATTGAAATCACCAGCCGTAGTAATGTACGTCGGGTTTAACGTGCAACTTGGAAAAGCCAGTATGTAATCTGCTTCCGGATTGACCTGTTGACCGCCTAACCGCACATTGATATCAGGCCAGTGTGTTGAAACGAAATCAGCGGCACCGTCCGCATTGAGGCTGCGAACGACACGAATGTTTTCTGTTCCAGCGATTCCAATTACTAGTCCCGGTAATGTGTCTGGATTTGCTGAACCCCAATAGATACGTATGTCGTTGCCTGCTCCAACTGCCACGTCCGCGTAGCCATCCGCATTGATATCACCGTAGCCGTAAGGAAGGAAGTCGTGAATTGTGAGGTCCGCCACCAAATCCATGGGATTACCCCCTAGCATTACTTGTCCATATCCGCTATCGGTAACAAGAAATAGATCATCGAATCCGTCGCCGTTGAAATCACCAATCTTTTCGAAATAATCATAGTAACCTCCAAACCGAACTAAGTCGGGAAGAGTGTCCTGGTTAGATCCACCAAAGTAAATGTAGGTGGTAAGTCCCTGATTAAAAACTGGCCAGAGAATTACCTGATAATCTTCATAGCCGTCGTTGTTCAGGTCACCGCACGTGCTTCCAAACCCAACGTTGTAGAGCGTGTCTCCCGTTGTGTAGCGGCGGTAGGGCACATTGCTCGGTGGACTGCCACCATGAAACAGCTCTATGTAACTCTGCTCCGGATGGTCGTCCCAGACTCCTGGCGCACAAACCATCCAATCATTGAAGCCATCATCGTTCTGATCACCCAGAGAACTAATAAACGAACCGAAGTGGGAGTAACCGTATAATCCACTTCGATCCCAGATTACTTGGGGCATGGGTTGGGCGTAAGCTAAGTAGGCTATACATAGCGCTGCAATCAGTAAGGAAATTCTGCTCATGATATCTTCTCCGATTTCTGTTTCGGCCATCGGTGGTTCATGACCTGAAGAGAGTGACCGTTCAAACGACAAAAGTCAACGGAATCATAGACAACATAGAGATTCGTAATTCCCATTTCCTCCCACCATTGCAGGATTTGGTCATTATTTTGCAACCCGGCAATCTTCACTGTGTCTTTGTCGCAAAGCCCATAGCCATCCCAATTGGCTGACCTGACAATGGAGACTGCGTCATGGTAGGCGGAAATCTCGAATGCTTGCAGAGAGTGCAGGCTTGCGAAAAGAGTCAAGGTGAGAAAGACTCCGAGGATGACGAAAATGTAATGCTTCATGGAAAACTCCTTAATAGAGACTATTTGAGTAGCATAAGTTTTTGTGTGACTGACTGCGTTCCGGCGGTTACGCGCAGGAGATATAGACCGGAAGAAAGATCTTTACCATTGAACGGAACGATGGTTTTTTGAGAGGCCTCGTGTATTGTACTTTGATGTGCAATCTGACCTAAGAGATTGTAGATTGCAACCTTGATCTCGTTGGTATAGGCTGGAACCTCGATCTCGATTGTCGTGCTGGTATTAAATGGATTGGGGAAAACAGCGACCTGCAATTGAATGGGAATAACAGAACTGACTGACTCGATATTCACATGATAAGTCGTATCTCCCGATATGATAATTGCTCTTCCACGTGTCCCATCCACATCCCCATTTATAGCCCCGATAGCAATATCATCAATCCCGTCACCGTTGACGTCTCCCAATACACAGGCTGAAAAGATACCAACGAGATTCTGCCAATCTCGCCCAACTATTTGAATCACCGGTTGCGTGCCGAGCCAACGATTACCCAGATACAACCCCAGACGACCCCATCCCATCTGACAAGTATAGCCTATAGCAACAAGGTCTTTGAAACCGTCATGGTTGAAATCACCAGCAGAAACAAGAACTCCTGGATCGCATTCTGAATCTGGCCAATGCAGCACATAATCTGGTAAGGGCGAAATGTAGCTATCGCCAAAATGGACATCAATTAAGCCACTCGGCTGTAGAAGTAGCAATTCATCATTTCCATCTCCATTCAGATCATTGACAATATATTTTGGCCAAAATGTGGTAATTCCAGCGATGACTTGGGGAACTGTATCTGGCGCAGCGGATCCCCAGAAAAGAAGTAATCCATTGCTATCAAACACACTAATAAAATCAGCAAAACCATCACCATTGATGTCACCAAATGCTTCCGGAATGGAAGACTGCGAATTGGGAGGTGAGTCATGGATTATCCAGTCCGGTTCAAAGTCTATTGGGTCGCCACCAAAAATCACTCGACCCACTCCGCTTGTTGTGCTGCTCCAAAAAATGTCATCATATCCGTCTCCATTGAAGTCGCCCAATGCCTTAATTCTATCATA